>DATHJB010000087.1 GCA_035316325.1 Acidimicrobiales bacterium | reverse complement strand
CGGCGGCGTGGGGTCCGGGTAGATCGCGTCGCGGTCGACCGGATCGGAGCCGGAGGTCGGGGCGTTGTCGTCGGTCATGTGTCTCCCTCGGTAGCTGCGGTGCCGTCGAGCGGGAGTGGGGATGGCAGAGGCGACCCGCCGGCACCGCTGATGGCAGGCAACGTGTCCACCCTCAGAGAACCCTTGGAGTGCCCTCCGAGGTTCCTCCGACCCGGCACGGCGTGACCTCCCGGCCTCCTCTGAGCCGCCTCCAAGGCACCACCGGCACACTCTCGGCTCATGATGGGTAGAGGAGTGCAGCCATGAAGCCCCAGATGAACCGCCGCACGGCCATCGCCGCCCTCGGCTCCGCCGGGCTCGGCGGCCTCCTCGTCGCCTGCTCCAACGGCGACGACGACGCCGCCGAGGGCGCCGAGTCCACCAACACGACCTCGAGCTCGACCTCGACGACGGCCGCGCCCACCGCCGACGCCGGCAGCACCGACCTGGCCAGCCGGTTCGAGGAGGCCAGCTCCTGCTCCCTCACCCCCGAGGAGACCGAGGGGCCGTACTACATCGACGTCGACTCGATCCGCAGCGACATCCGCGACGGCCGCCCCGGCAGGGACCTCATGGTCGGCATCCGGGTGCTCGACGAGAACTGCGACCCCGTCCCCGACGCCGTCGTCGAGATCTGGCACTGCGACGGTGCGGGCGTCTACTCGGGCTTCGACGACGACACCACCCGCGACCTCCGCGGCGGTCAGGTCACCGACACCGCCGGCATCGCCCAGATCCTCACCATCTACCCCGGCTGGTACCAGGGCCGCACCGTGCACATCCACACCAAGGTGCACATCAACAACGCCGAGGCCCTCACCACCCAGCTCTTCTTCGACGACACCGTCAGCGACGCGCTCTTCGAGTCGGCCTCGCCCTACGACGAGCGCACCGGCCGCCAGACCACCAACGAGAACGACGGCATCTTCCTCGACGACACGCTGCTGACGCTCGCCGAGGACGGTGACGGCTACCTCGGGCTCATCACCCTGAACGTCGACCGTGGATGAGGCCCGGCACCCACCCGAAACACCCTCACCGTTCGGCGGGCAACCTCAGGCTGTACCCGACGCCCCGCACGGTGTGGATGAGCGGCGGGTCGACCGAGTCGATCTTCTGGCGCAGGTAGCTGATGTACGTCTCCAGCACGCTGGCGTTGCCGGAGAAGGTGTAGTCCCACACGTTCTCCAGGATCTGGTCACGGGTGAGCACCCGCCGGGAGTTGGCCAGCAGGTAGTGGAGCAGCCGGTACTCGGTGGGCGTCAGGTCGACGAGCTTGCCGCCCCGCCACACGTCGCGGGTGTCCTCGTCGAGCGTCAGGTCGGCGTAGCTCAGCCGTCGCTCGCCCGGCCCGGCACCGCTGGCCCGGCGCAGCACCGCCTTCACCCGCTCGATCAGCTCCTCGATGCTGAACGGCTTGGTGACGTAGTCGTCACCGCCCAGGCGCAGGCCCTCCACCTTGTCCTGGGTGGTGTCGCGGGCCGTGAGGAAGATGACCGGCAGCCGGGAGCCCGCACCCTCGTTCTGACGCAGGCGCCGGGCGACCTCGAAGCCGTCGAGGTCGGGCAGCATCACGTCGAGCACCACCAGGTCGGGCCGGCGGGCGTCGATCAGGGCGAGCGCCTCCCGGCCGGAGGCGGCCCGGGCCACCGCGAAGCCGTTGTAGCCGAGCCCCATCGCCACCAACTCGGTGATGTGCTCCTCGTCGTCGACGACCAGCACCAGTGGTTGGCGATCCGGTTCCGGCACCTTCGGCTCCTGTCGGCGACCGCCCTGGCCGCCCTGTCCACGACCTGGCCGAACGTAGTATGCGCCCATGGCCGCTGGGGACACCCTCGTCGCCCGCCCGCCCGAGGCGCCGCCCCGCCCGGCCCAGGTCGACGTGGTGGTGCCGGTGCACGACGAGGCCGACACCCTGGCGGCGTCGATCGGCCGGCTGCACGCCTTCCTGACCGGGCGCTTCCCCTTGTCGTGGCAGGTCACGATCGTCGACAACGCCAGCACCGACGGCACGTGGGACATCGCCCGGCGCCTCGCCGACGAGCTGCCGGGCATCCGGGTGCTGCACCTCGACGAGAAGGGCCGGGGTCGGGCGCTGCGGGCGGCGTGGCTGGGCAGCGACTGCCCGGTGGTCGCCTACATGGACGTCGACCTGTCGACCGAGCTGGAGGCCCTGCTGCCGCTGGTGGCGCCGCTGGTGTCGGGTCACAGCGACCTGGCGATCGGGAGTCGTCTCGCGCACGGTGCCCGGGTGGTGCGCGGCCCCAAGCGCGAGGTCATCTCCCGGGGCTACAACCTGCTGCTCAAGCTGACCCTGCGCAGCGGGTTCTCGGACGCCCAGTGCGGCTTCAAGGCCATCCGCACCGAGGTGGCCCGCGAGCTGCTGCCCCTGGTCGAGGACGAGGAGTGGTTCTTCGACACCGAGCTGCTGGTGCTGGCGGAGCACAACGGCCTGCGCATCCACGAGGTGCCGGTCGACTGGGTGGACGACGCCGACTCGCGGGTCGACGTGGTGCGGACCGCCCGGTCCGACCTGCGGGGCATCTGGCGGATGGTCAAGCGGCTGGCCTCCGGTTCGGCCCAGGCCGACACGCTGGGGGAGCGACCCCGCCGGCTGCAGCCGAGCCTCACCGGCCAGCTGGCGCGGTTCGCGTCGATCGGGCTGCTCAGCACCGCCCTGTTCAGCCTCCTGTTCTACGCCCTCGCCGGTCCGATCGGGGCGGTGCCGGCGGGCGTGGTGGCGATGCTGATCTGCTCGCTGGCCAACACGGCCGCCAACCGCCGCCTGACGTTCGCCCTGCGGGGCCGGACCGACCTGGTGCGCCACCACGCCGCGGCGCTGGCCGTGAACCTGCTGCCGCTGGCGCTCACCACGGGGACGCTGGTGGCGCTGGAGATGGTCGGCAGCGTCGACCGGGGCGTGCAGCTGGTGTCGGTGACGGCGGCCAACGCCGGCGCCACCGCGGCCCGCTTCGTGCTGCTGCGCATCTGGGTGTTCCGCCCCGCCGGGTGAGAGGCCGATCCGCGCACGCTCCAAGGGCGTGCCCGTGACCCTGCGGCTGCGCCTCGTCGCCGCCCTGGTGGCCCTGCTCACCGTCGGCCTGGCGATCTTCGGCGTCACCACCTACGGCTTCTACGCCCGCTCCCAGTACGAGCGGCTCGACGACGAGCTGCGCGACCTGGCCCGCCCGGTCGGGGTGCTGATGCTGAAGGCGGCCCAGCAGGGCGCGGTGGTCGAGCCGTCGGGCCCGGCCGACGGTGGGGAGGGCGACGGGAACGGCGAGCTGGTCGGCGCCCGCAACCTGGTGGCGGAGCTGCGCAGCACGGCGACCGGCCAGCAGGTGTCCCCGCCGCTGCTGCCGGTCGGCACGGAGGATCGCCCCGACCTCCCGGAGGAGCTGGCGTTCGACGGCCACGAGCGCTGGCTCGACGTGGGCTCGGCGGACGGCGGCAGCACCGAGTGGCGGGTCGTGCTGACCACCGTCGACGGGCAGGTGGTGCCCCAGTACTTCGTGGCGGTCGCCGTCCCCAAGTCGACCGTGCAGTCGTCGCTGGCCCGGCTCGCGTTCACCGAGCTGATCGCCGCCTTGGGTCTGTTGATCCTGGTGGCGGCGGGGGCCTGGCTTGTGCTGCGCCGGGGGCTGCGGCCGTTGGAGCAGATGGCCTCGACCGCGGGCACCCTCACCGCCGGTTCGCTCGACACGCGGGTGGCACCGGCCGACGAGCGCTCCGAGGTGGGCCAGCTCGGGTTGGCGTTGAACACGATGCTGGGACGCCTGGAGGAGGCGTTCGCCGAGCGTGATGCCACCGAGCAGCGGTTGCGCCAGTTCCTGGCGGACGCGTCGCACGAGCTGCGCACGCCGCTGACGTCGATCCAGGGGTTCGCCGAGCTGTTCCGCCTCGGTGCCGAGTCCGACGAGGTCGACCTGGCGGTCACCATGCGTCGCATCGAGGAGGAGTCGGGGCGGATGCAGCACCTGGTCGACGGTCTCCTGCTGCTGGCCCGGCTCGACGAGACCCGCCCGCTCGAGCGGCGGCCGGTCGACCTGGCGGTGGTGGCCGCCGACGCCTGCACCGCCGCGGTCGCCGTCGCGCCGTCGCGCCCCGTCACCCTCGACGCGCCCACGCCGGTGATGGTGGAGGGCGACGACGACCACCTCCGCCAGGCGGTCGGCAACCTGGTGGCGAACGCCATCCGGCACACGCCCACGGGCACGGCGCTCGAGGTGGGCGTCCACAGCCGCGGCGGTAGCGGCGGCAAGGGGGCCGACCCCGCCGAGGCGGTCGTCACCGTGCGGGACCACGGCCCCGGGCTCGACCCCGATGCCCTGGCCCACGCCTTCGACCGCTTCTGGCAGGGCGATCCCTCCCGGGCCGACGTGGGTGCCGGCCTGGGCCTGTCGATCGTGGCCGCCATCGCCGCCGAGCACGGTGGGCGCGCCGAGGTCGCCAACGCGGCGGACGGCGGCGCCGTCTTCACCCTCCACCTGCCGGTCACGTCGCCGGCGTGACCTGGGGGTGCGGGCCGCTGTCCCCGCACGTGCAAGCCTGGGGGGAATGTCCGCGAAAGGCTGGATGGCGCGCCGGCTGATGGGCCGCCTCCGCATCACCGACGACATCGTCCGGCACCTGTCGACCTTCCAGCGACTCGGTGAGCGCATCGATGTCGAGCTCCCCAGTGAGCTGCTGCCCGTCGGGGCGCGCACCGTGTTCCGGGCCCTGCGCACCCGCGCCGCCGCCCAGATCGGCAGCGACTGGGTGTGGCCCTACTGGCTGGAGCGCCAGCTCGACCCGGAGTCGCCCGCCTTCGTGCCCCGCGGCCACCTGCCGTTCCTCACCAACCTCACCCACCGCAACTGGACCGCGGTCGGCAACCTCGACTCGCCCTGGGAGGCCATCGTCGACCCGCGGGGCCTGGTCACGCCGTGGTTCGACGGCTGGTCGCTCGACTGGTGGATCGGCGCCGACGACCGCTGGCACGTGCCGTCCCGGGAGCCGTCGGTGCGCCAGCGGCTGGTCGACGCCACCCCGGTGGTGGAGACCCTGCTGCGCGTCCCCGGCGGCGACGCCGTCCAGCGGGTCTACGGCGTGCGGCGCTCGTCGCAGGAGGGTGGCGGCGAGCTGGTGATGGTCGAGATCGAGAACCGCTCGAAGCTGCCGGTGGCGCTGGCCCTGGCGGTGCGGCCCTACAACCCCGAGGGGCTGTCGGTGGTCGAGCGGATCGGCCTGCACGACGGCACCACGGTCGCCGTCGACGGCCGCCCCGCGCTGCTGCTCCCGAAGCCGCCGTCCCGGTACGCGGCGTCGACCTTCCACGAGGGCGACTCGGCGCCGGCGGTCATGAGCGGCGACGCGGTCGACACCTGGGCGGGTGACGTGCGCTGCGTCGCCGGGCTGGCCCAGGCGGCCTTCGTCTACCCGCTGGCCCACGGGGCGACGCTGCGGGTGGCGCTGCCGCTCGTGTCCGCGCCCCGCACCCGCCGGCGGGGCCTCACCCGACGCCGGGTCGCCCGCACGCCGTCGTTCCCGGCGGCGGTGCCGACCGCGGCCCACGTCGCCGCCGGCTGGGTCGCCCAGTCGCGCCGGGGCATGCGCCTGGAGCTGCCCGACGCCCGCCTGGCCGAGGCCGTCGATGCCAACCGGCGCTTCCTGCTGTTGCTCCACGACGGCGACGAGATCACCCCCGGCCCGTCGACCTACCACCGCTTCTGGTTCCGCGACGCCGCCTACATGCTGGCGGCGCTGGACAACTACGGGTTCCACGACGAGGTCGCCCAGGTGCTGCGGTCGTACCCGGGGCGCCAGCGCAGCGACGGGTTCTTCTTCAGTCAGCGCCAGGAGTGGGACGCCAACGGCGCCGCCCTGTGGGCGCTGGCCCAGCACTGGCGGCTGACCCGCGACCGGGAGCTGGTCACGGGGATGGTCGACTCGATCGCCCACGGGGTGCAGTGGATCGAGCGCAAGCGCCACGCGGCCGGCAAGGGTCGCAAGGGGCGGGCCGTCCGCAACGACGAGAGCCTGCGGGGCCTGCTGCCGCCGGGCGTGTCGGCCGAGCACCTCGGGCCCTACGACCACTTCTACTGGGACGACTTCTGGGGCGTCGCGGGCCTGCGCTCCGGCGCCGAGCTGCTGCGGGCCGGCGGCGAGGCCGACGCCGCCGCGGATGCCGACCGCTTCGCCACCGCCATGTGGGCCGACGTCGAGCGGTCGCTGGAGCGCACCGCCGACCGCCTGGGCACCGCGGCGATGCCCGCCGGCCCGCGCCGTCGCCTCGACCCGGGGCTCATCGGGTCGCTGGTGGCGTGCTGGCCGCTCGACCTGCTGCCCGCCGACGACAAGCGCATCGTCGCCACCACCGACGTGCTGCGGGAGCGCTTCACGCTGGCCGACGGCCGGGCGTTCTTCCAGGGCATCAGCCACACCGGGCTCGGCACCTACCTGACGCTGCAGCTGGCGGCCGTCGAGCTGGCGGCGGGCGACCCCCGCTGCCTCGACCGGCTGGCGTGGATGCTGGAGGTGGCGACGCCCACGTGGACGTGGCCCGAGGCCGTCCACCCCCGCCTGCCGGGCGGTTGCATGGGCGACGGCCACCACGGCTGGGCGGCGGCCGACTTCCTGTCGTTCGTCCGGATGCTGCTGGTGCGGGAGGTCGAGGGCGGGCTCGCGCTGTCGTCGGCCGTGCCGGACTCGTGGCTCGGCCAGGGCTGGGAGGTGCACGACGCGCCCACCGCCCACGGCACCCTGTCCTACGCGGTGCGCTGGCACGGGGAGCGCCCGGCGCTGCTGTGGGAGCTGCAGCCGCACGCCGACGCGGCCGGTCCGGTGCGGCTCACCGCTCCCGGGCTCGATCCGGGCTGGTCGTCGACCGAGCTGAAGGGCGAGGCACTGCTCGCACCGGTCGTCCCCGCCGCCGTCACCGCCGTCGCCGTCCCCGCCGCCACCGACGAGGTCGAGGTCGAGGTCGACGAGCCCGGTGTACCTGGGTCCCTGGCATGAGCGACCTTCCCGAACCCCCGGCCCACGACACGGCCCGCGAGACGCTCTGGTCGCTGCTGCGGGGGCTGGGCACCAGCGACGACGAGATCGCGCAGGCCGAGCGGGACGGCACCCTGGCCCTGCTCACGGTCGAGCGGATGATGGTGCCGGAGCCCGGCCGCTACGACCTCGACGAGGTCAGCACGCGCACCGGTCTCTCGGTCGATCTGCTGGCCCGGCTGTGGCGGTCGCTCGGCTACCCCGAGCCGCGACCCGGCGACCACGCCTTCAACGACGCCGACGTCGAGATCCTGGCGCGGGTGGGCGAGCTGGTGGAGGTCGACGTCCAGCGGGAGCCGTTCGTGCTGCAGATCAGCCGGGTGATCGGCTCGTCGATGGCGCGGATCGCCGCGGCCCAGGTCGACGTGATCAGCGGTCCCACCGCCCGGGTGGGGGAGATCACCAGCACCACCGACCAGCGTGCGGTCACCAGCGCCGGCGTCCTGCTCCCGCTGACCCCCCGCATCCTGGACCTGGCCTGGCGCCGGCACCTCCAGGCCGCGACCCGGCGGCGCATGCTGGAGGTCGTCGCCGGCGCCGACAAGGTCGAGGTGGTGGTGGGCTTCGCCGACCTGGTGGGGTTCACGGTGCTGAGCCAGCAGATGACCGACGTCGAGCTGTCGGACATCGTCGGCGAGTTCGAGGCCCTGGCCTACGACGTGGTGACCGCCGGGGGCGGCCGGGTGGTGAAGACCATCGGCGACGAGGTGATGTTCTCGGTGGCGTCGCCCAAGGCCGCGGCCGAGATCGCCCTGTCGCTGTCGGAGGGCACCAGGGCGTCCGACGAGCTGTCCGACGTGCGGGTCGGGATGGCGTTCGGCCCGGTGCTCGACCGCGAGGGCGACCTGTTCGGCCCGGTGGTCAACCTGGCCAGCCGGATCACCGCGCTCGCCCTGCCGGGCACGGTGGTGGTCGACCCCGAGCTGGCGGCGGCGCTGGAGGACGACGAGGGCTACGTCGTGAAGCCCATGCGACCCCGTTATCTCAAGAACATCGGCCGGGTGGCCCTCCACGTGCTGCGCCGCTCCGGCCCCGAGCTTCCCACCCGCTTCACCGACCGCCGCCAGGCCCTCCGCGACGCCGTCCGCGCCCGCTACTAGCCGAAATTGCGTGGCAGGCGGCCGCTATGCAGCCGGCAGCCACGCAGTTTCGACGGGTTCAGCCCTTCGCGAGGCCCCGGCGGGCGAGGGTGAGCATGGCGTCGGTGGCGATGTCGAGGGCGAGGATGCGCTCCAGCAGCTCGGCGGGGGCGCCGTGCTTCGAGTCGACCACGTCGGCGATGCGGATGCCGTGGTCGGGCGGGGAGCCGATCCGCACCACATCGTCGCCGGCCTCCAGGCGCCCGGGCTCGACCACCCGTAAGTAGGCGCCGCTGCGGCGGGCCTGGTCGAAGTGGTCCATGAAGGCCGCGTCGCCCATGCGCATGCCGAGCTTGGCGCAGGGGAAGCGGGGCTGCGACACCTCCAGCACCGCGGTGCCGATCTGCCAGCGCTCGCCGATCACCGCCTCGCCCAGGTCGATCCCCTCGGTGGTGAGGTTCTCGCCGAAGAGCCCCCGGAGGAACGTGGTGTCGGGCATCTCGCCGGCCCACCAGGCGTAGTCCTCGGTCGAGTAGGCGTACAGGGCCTTGTCGGTGCCGCCGTGCACCCGCAGGTCGGCCGACGCGTCGCCCACGAGGCGCTCGCCGACGATCTCCGCCGGCCCGTCGACCGGCTCCCGCCAGATGGCGCTCGTCACTTGGCGGCCGTGCCACTCGACCGTTCGGGGCAGGCCCACGTTCACCGACACGATCCGACCGAGCGCTTCTCCCATGCCCGCCAGTGTGCCGTCCTGCTGCGGGTGAACCGCTACGAGATCTCGGCGCCCGTGAGGTCGTCGGGACTGGGCGGGTACTCCAGGTCGAGCTTCTCCAGCGTCTCGACCAGCGTCCGGCACACCACCACGTCGCGGTACCACTTGCGGTTGGCGGGCACGATCACCCAGGGCGCCGACGGCGTCGACGTCTCCTTGATCGCGTCCTCGAAGGCCACCTGGTAGTCGTCCCACAGCTTGCGCTCGGCCAGGTCGCTGAGGCGGAACTTCCAGTGCTTCTGCGGATCGTCGAGGCGCGCCTGCAACCGCTCGGCCTGCTCGTCGCGCGAGATGTGCAGGAAGAACTTCACGATCGTGGTGCCCTCGTCGACCAGCATCTGCTCGAACTCGCGGATGTGCCGGTAGCGGGCCCGCCAGCGCTCCTCGGGCACCAGCTCGCGCACCCGCACGATCAGCACGTCCTCGTAGTGGCTGCGGTCGAAGATCACCAGCTCGCCGTTGCGGGGCACCTCCGGGTGGATGCGCCACAGGAAGTCGTGGGCCAGCTCCACCTCGGACGGCGCCTTGAACGCCGCCACCCGCACGCCGGAGGGGTTCACGCCTTCGAACACCCGCCGGATCGTGCCGCCCTTGCCGGCTGTGTCCATCCCCTGCAGCACCACCAGCAGCTTGTGGTGGCCGTCGGCGTAGAGGCGCTCCTGCAGGCTGTCGAGCCGGGCGTTCAGCTCGGCCAGCTCGGCCTTGGCCTTGCGCTTGCCGTCCTGGTGGGGGTCGAGCTCGCCGGTGTCACCCGGGTCGAACTTCGACAGCTTGAAGCCCGTCTTCTTGGTGACCCGGTAGCTCTCCATCGGGGAGGTTCTACCCGGACGACGGGCGGGTGCGACACGAGAGGTACTGTCGCAGGCGTGTCCCGACTGACCGCCGCGGTGCCGGCGACGGCGCCCATGTTGCGTCCCTCGTTGAAGCGCCACGCACCGTCGCTCGACCGGGAGCGGGCCCTGTGGGACGCCGGTCACGACGTGGTGGTGGGCATGGACGAGGTGGGCCGCGGCGCCTGGGCCGGGCCGCTGACCCTGGCCGCGGCGGTGCTGCCCCGCGACCGTCGGGTGTACAAGGTGCGTGACTCGAAGCAGCTCACGGAGTCGGAGCGCGAGTCGCTGTTCGACCGGATCGCCGAGTGGTGCGTGTCGTGGTCGGTGGGCCATGCCACCCACGAGGAGTGCGACGAGCTGGGCATGAGCGAGGCGCAGCGCCTGGCCGCCCGGCGAGCGCTCGACGGCTTGGGCGTGACGCCGACGCGGGTCCTGCTCGACGGCAAGTGGGACTTCGTGGGCGGCGGCGTCACCGAGCAGATCGTGCGGGGCGACGCCACGTGCCTGTCGATCGCGGCGGCGTCGATCCTGGCCAAGGTCACCCGCGACCGGATCATGCGGGAGGAGTCCGAGCACCATCCCTGGTGGTGGTTCGACTCCAACAAGGGCTACCCGTGCCCTCGGCACCAGGCGTCGCTGCGGGGGATGGGGCCGTCCGCCATCCATCGGCGGAGCTGGGCGTTCATGGACGGGTTGCCGTGGTGCGGGGTGCCCCGCCAGGTCCGGCCCGATCCGCAGGGGGTGCTGTTCTGATGCGATCCCGCTGGCCGGTCGTCGCTCTCGTGGCGTGGACGTTCTTCGTGTGGACGACGCGCATCGGCAACATCTGGGGTGACGACGGGCTCGACACCGCCGGCAAGGTCGGCCGGACGGCGCTGGCGCTGAGCTTCACGTTCCTGGCACTCGCCGTCGTCGGCGCCCTGTGGCGGCGGCCGTCGTGGCTGCGTCCGACCGTGGTCGCCCTTGCCGCGTGGACCACCGGCGTGTGGCTCGTGCGCGACACGTCGATCCTGTTCGGCGACCACGACACGTCGTTCAAGATCGTCCACACCGTGCTCGCGGTGGTGTCGATCGCCCTGTCGGCCCTGGCCCTCCGCACCCCGGCGCCCGCCCGCACCCCCGAACCCGCACGCCGCTAAGACACGCCCGGGCCGGGTTCGGCCGGTCAGCCCGGCACGGCTACCATGCCGGCTGCCATGGGCCAGCCGATCATCGTCGTGGAGAAGCCGACGCAGACGCCGGGCATCGCCCGCTTCGAGCTCAACCGCTCGCTCACCGGGATGGGTCACGAGCGCTACGCGTCGCCCGACGACATCCTGGGCGACCGGCCGGTCGACGAGCTGGCCCGCCGCCTCTTCGACAGCGGCGGGGTGCAGGCCGTGCACGCCAACGGCAGCGTCGTGACCGTGGAGCTCACCGAGGGACGGAAAGCCGGGGACCTCCTCGACATCATCCGGGGGCTCTACATCCACTATCCCGGGTAGATCGTTCGCGGGAGCAGAAGTTCGACCGCTGCATGAGGCATGCATTCATGACGGCGGGACTACTCTGCAATGCAACGAAGCGTCACCGGTCAACGGGTGGTCGGGCCGCTTGGTGTCTGCGAGGAACAACTGAACGATGGGCACGAGTTCGTGGGATGCGGTCCTGGAGCGACTGGACGATGCAGCCACGTTGGCCAAGCTCGATCCTGATATCCACCGCCTCCTGCGGGAGCCCCGTCGTGTGCTCGAGGTGTCCGTCCCCGTGCGCATGGACGACGGGTCGGTCGAGGTGTTCACCGGCTGGCGGGTGCACCACGACACCACCCGCGGCCCCGGCAAGGGCGGCATCCGCTTCCACCCGGACCTCGACGTCGACGAGGTGAAGGCCCTCGCCGCGATGATGACGTTCAAGACGGCGGTGCTCGACCTGCCCTTCGGCGGCGCCAAGGGCGGGGTGCGGTGCGATCCCACCCAGATGTCGCTCACCGAGCTCGAGCGGGTCACCCGTCGCTACACCTACGAGATCAGCCCCCTCCTCGGCCCCGACACCGACATCCCGGCCCCCGACGTCAACACCGACGGCCGGGTGATGGCCTGGCTGATGGACACGCTGTCGATGGTCGAGTCGCGGACGCTGCCGGGGTCGGTCACCGGCAAGCCGCTGGCCATCGGGGGCACGAAGAACCACGCCGGGGCCACGTCGTCCGGCTGCCTGGTGTGCTCGCGGGCCGTGTTCCGCGAGATGGAGATGCGCTTCACCGGCAGCCGGGTGGTGCTGCAGGGGTTCGGCAAGGTGGGTGGGCCGCTGGCGTTCCTGCTGTCGTCGGCCGGCCTGCGAGTGGTCGCGGTGGGTGACGCGGGCGGTGCCGTGGCCAACGAGGGCGGCCTCGACGTGGGCGGTCTGGCCGACCACGTCTCCGAGACGGGTTCCGTCGCCGGGTTCGCCGGGGGCGAGGTCGTTCCCGCCGACGCCCTGTGGGACGTCGAGTGCGAGCTGCTGGTGCCGGCGGCCCTGGGTGGCGTGATCACGGCGTCGGTGGCCGAGCGGCTGCGCACGAAGGTGATCGTCGAGGCGGCCAACGGGCCCACCACCACCGGGGCCCAGCCGATCCTCGACCGGCGGGGGATCGTGGTCGTGCCCGACATCCTCGCCAACGCCGGGGGTGTCACGGCCAGCTACTTCGAGTGGGCGCAGGCCCGCCAGGGCTACCCGTGGGACGACGACCTGGTGGCCGAGCGGCTGCGCACCCGCATGGACGGCGGCTTCACCTCGGTGTGGGCCCGCTCGCAGACCCTGGGGGTCAACATGCGGGCGGCGGCGTTCGTGGTGGCGGTCGAGCGTCTGGCGGCGGCGCACGAGGCGCGCGGGCTGTTCCCCTGAACGGGCTTTAGGGTTGGCGACATGACCACCGTCCTCGCCGTCGACCACTTCGTGCTCGTGGTGTCCGACGTGGACCGGACGCTGGCCTGGTACCAGCACTACGCGGGGCTCGCGCCGATGCGGGTCGACGAGTGGCGCCGCGAGGAGGTCTTCTTCCCGTCGCTGCGGGTCTCCGAGGAGACGATCATCGACGTGCTGCCGGGCCGTGACGAGGGTTCGTCCGAGCGGGGCCACCTCGACCACATCTGCTTCGTGGTGAGCGTCGCCGACCGTGAGTCCCTGGCCGCCGACCCCTCCCTCGAGGTCGTCGACTCGGGCGTGCGGTACGGCGCCCGCGGCGACGGCGAGTCCCTCTACGTCCGCGACCCCGACGGCCTCCTCGTGGAGTTCCGCTCGTACTGAGCAGTCCGCGGCGCTGAGCAGGGCAACGGCGTCCAAGACACTTCTGCACCACCTTCACGGAGGCGCCGGAGTCGATCGGCACGCTGGCGAAGTGATGGCGCAGCTAATCCCAATGCCGTTCAGTTCGCGCGCTTTCTCAGCCTCGGTCGGGTCCCCGGTGGTGTTGTCGGGCTGTCGCCATCGTTGCGGTGTCGAGCGACCGTTTCGGTTCGTCGGCGCCGCAACGACGGTGCGGCGCCGTGACGTCGGGCGTTCCTGGCCGCGGTCCCGCAAACCTGACGGCATTGCAGCTAATGCGGACCGTTCACCCAGCCGGGCGGCTCGGCAGCTTTCTGGGCCCGAGCCACCGGGGCAGCCTACGTAGTCAGCGCTCGTCTAGTTGCAGGTCCACGAGCCGGTATCGCGTTCCTTCGACGTGGCGCACCTTGCAGCTGAATGGCGTCTGGAGGAGTGCACCGAACCCATTCTCGGAGTCGACGTGCGACACCACCGTGTACTCATCGGCCACGCTCGTGATGATGACCTCGCCGTCGTCCTCGAACTCGTTGGGGAACTCGGCCGAGCCCGGGGAGAGCAGCCGGTCCTTCACGAACTGGGTACACACGTCGAACGCCCCGTACTTGATGTCGTCAGCGGTTGGTTCCTCGTCTGCTGTACTGCTGCACGCTGAGAGGAGGATGAAACCGGCCGCCGCCGTGACTGCCCGCCACATGGTGGCGACGGTAGACCTCGCGCTGTCGCTCGGGGACGAGTCGACGGCGTTTCTCGCCGGGATGCCAGACGGGCGGGCGTCAGTCGCCGGCAGGCGGAAGGAAGGCGGGAGAGCTCATGAGCAACCGAGTGTTCTTCGCTCTGGTCGGTCGGTGGCCTGTGTGTGGTGCTGCTCGCCATCGGCGGCATCATCGCTGTGCGCGACAAGCGGGAGACCGACGCCGAGAGCGGCCGGCTCACGCAGGAGTTCACCTGCGCGTTGCAGGCGGACGAGGGCCTGCCCCAGGACGAGGGCTGCTGAAGCCATCTCGTGACGCGGCCTTGACGCGGAACGCCGAGATTTGGGGAGAAACGGCTGACCCTGCTCAGAGCGCATATCGAGAGGGACGCTCTGGGTCCAGTCACCACGGGGAAGGTTCCGCCCTGCTGAACCCCTCTTGCCATGATCGAACATGTGTTCGATCATGGAGGGATGGCGACTGCAACTGCCCTCGATCTCGACCGGTCCGACTTGGCCGGGCCGGCCGACCCGGTTGGCCGGGCCGACCTGGCCGATCTGGCCGAGTGGGTGCGGCCGCTGGAGCTGCGCAGCGAGCAGGCGACGTGGCCGGTGGTGGCGGGGTTGGAGTCCCTGCTGCCGGGTGGCCTGACCCGGGGCACCACGGTGGCGGTGGGCGCGGCTCCGGGCGTGTCGGGGGCGGCCACCCTGGCCTTGGCCGTCGCGGCCGGTCCCTCGGCGGCGGGTGCCTGGACGGCGCTGGTGGGTGGCGGTGTCGGTGGGGGGTCGTGGGGGTTGGCGGCGGCGGCGGGGCTGGGTGTGGCGCTCGACCGGCTGGTCGTGGTGGCGCCGGCGGGACGGCTGCCGTCGGGGTGGGGACCGGTGCTGGGGGCCCTGATCGACGGCTTTCCGGTCGTGGTGCTGGGGCCGGAGGTGCGGCTGCGGGCTGCCGACACCCGGCGCCTGGCGGCCCGGCTGCGGGAGAGCGGCGGGGTGATGGTGCGGATCGGGGAGGACGGGGCGGTGCCGGCGGCGGCACACGCGCGGTTGCTCGTCAGGGAGGGGGAGTGGCAGGGGGTGGAGGACGGGGCGGGGCACCTGCGGGCTCGGCGTGCGGTGGTCGAGGCCACCGGCCGGGGTGCCGCGTCCCGTCCCCGCCGGGCCGAGCTGCTGCTGCCCGGCCCCGACGGCCGGGTCCACGGGATCGAGGCCTGACCGATGGACTCGGCTGTCCGCATGCTGGTGGTGTGGTTCCCCGACTGGCCGGTCGTGGCGGCGGGGGCGCCGCTGGACGAGCCGGTGGCGGTCGTGCGCGGCAACCAGGTGGTGGCCTGCTCGCCGGCGGCCCGGGCCGAGGGGGTGACGGTCGGACTGCGCCGCCGCGACGCCCAGGCCCGTTGCCCCGAGCTGCTGGTCCTCCCCTCCGACCCGGCCGCCGAGGCCCGAGCCTTCGAGCCGATCGTGGCGGCCCTGGAGACCCTGACTCCCCGAGTCGAGGTGATCCACCCCGGCTGCGTCGCCTTCCCCACCCTCGGCCCTTCCCGCTACCACGGTGGCGACACCCCCCTGGCCCAAGCCACCACCACCCTCCTCACCAGCACCACTTCTTCCCAAGCCACCTCCCCCCACCCCCGACCAACCACCCCGCCCCCCGTCCCGACCCCAGCCGCCGTTCCCGCCCCGGTCCAAGCCCCTGTTCCCGCCGCGGCTCAGGTCCCCGGCGCAGCAGCCGTCCCCGGCGTTGCCCCGGCTCCCGTTCCGAACCCGGCTCCGGTCGCCGCCCCATCTCCCGCCGCTCCGCCGACTCCTGCCCCAGCGTCAGCCGCCTCGGTGGTGGGTCCCGCCTCCGGCTTCGTGTCCGGTCCCGCTGTGGTGACTGGCTCGGTGCCGATCGCCGTGTCGGGTACCGGTGGCCTTCACTTCGTCCGGTCCCCGGTGCCGAGCCCCGACTCTGCCGCCTCGTGGCCCACCTCTGGTCTCACCGGTCCTGCCTCCGCTGTCGCCGGGGTGGGGGTGGCGGACGGGTTGTTCGCGGCGAAGCTGGCGGCTCGATGGGCGGCGGCCATCGCGGGCAGGGGTGCGGCGGCGGGCATGGTGGTCGACAACGTGCTGGTGGTGCCGCCGGGGGAGAGCGGGCCGTTCCTGGCACCGCTGTCGTTGCGGGCGCTCAACCTGCCGGACCTGGTCGAAGTGCTGCGTCAGCTCGGCCTGCAGACCATGGGCGACCTGGCGGCGTTGCCCGAGCGCCACGTGGTGGCCCGCTTCGGCACCGAGGGTCGGGCGGCCCAACGCCTCGCCTCCGGCCTCGACCCACGTCCGCCCGCCACCACACCGCCCCCGCCCGACCTGCGGATCGACGTCCAGCTCGACGCGCCGGCCGAGCGGGCGGAGACGGCTGCCTTCGCCGCCCGCGGCCTGGCCGACGAGCTGCACCGGCGCCTGACGGAGCGGGGGATCGCCTGCACCATGCTGCTGATCGGCGCCGAGACGGAGCACGGCGAGCGTCACGAGCGGATCTGGCGCAGCGCCGGCGCCTTCGGTCCGGCCGCCATCGCCGACCGGCTGCGCTGGCAGCTCCACGGTTGGCTCTCCGGGGCCGACCGAACAGGGCAGCCCGACGGCCGGCCCCCCGGGCCCGACCAGCCAGGTCGACCGTGGCCTGAGCGGCCCGACCCGACAGGGCGACCATGGTCCGAGCAGCCCGACCGGACGGGGCGGCCACGGCCCGGACAGCAGGGGTTCGAACGGCCCGGGACCGAGCGGCCCGGGCAACCGTTGCCCGAGCGGACAGGGCGGCCCGAGTGGTGGTCCGAGCGGCCGTGGTCTGAGCGGCCTGGCGGCGATGGGGGCGCCGGGGGCGACGGGGTCGAGGACCCGGCGCCCGGTTCGTGGGCGGCGCGGCCGACTGGGGGGCTGGTCCGTCTGTGGCTGTACCCCCAGGAGGTCGTGGCCGCGGACGGTCGTCAGCTCAGCTTCGGGGCCGGCGGGGGCGATGCCGTCATCGCGGCCGAGCACGCCGACCGCTCCCTGGCCCGGGTGCAGGCCCTGATGGGGGCCGAGGGGGTGGGACTGCCCGAGTGGCGGGGCGGCCGCGGCCCGGGGGAGCGGGTGGTGCTGGTCGACGCCACCAGCGCCGACCTCACCGCGCCCCGCCTGGCCGGCCGGCGCGAGTGGGTGGGGGAGCCGTGGCCGGGTGCCGTCCCCGAGCCGGCGCCGGCGGCCGTCTACGCCCAACCCTCACCGGTCCGGCTGCTGGACGAGTCGGGCTACCCGGTGCGGGTGAGCGGCCGGGGTTTGCTGAGCGGCCACCCGGACACCCTGGCCATACGTGACCGGGGCCGCCCCGAAGCGGTGACCCGATGGGCCGGCCCGTGGCCCTGCCAGGAGCGCTGGTGGGATGCGGTCGGGCACCGTCGCCGCGCCCGACTCCAGGTGGTCACCAGCTCGGGCACCGCCCACCTGCTGATCCTGGAGGCCGGGCGCTGGGCGCTGGAGGGCACCTATGGGTAGCCGCCGGCGGTCGACCACGAGCGAGGGGAGGCTCAGGTGACGGTGACGAACACCGCTGCATAGTGGGCGGCGAAGCCCACCAGCGTGCAGGTGTGGAAGACCTCGTGGTAGCCGAACACGGCGGGCACCGGGTCGGGCCGTCGCAAGCCGTAGACGACCCCGCCGACCGTGTAGGCCAGCCCGCCGATCGCCACCAGCGCCACGACGCCCCCGCCGCCGTTGCGGCCCAGCTCGGGCATCACCCCCACCGCCACCCAGCCGAGCGCCAGGTAGAACGGCGTGTAGAGCCAGCGGGGCGCCCCCAGCCACGCCACCCGGAAGACGATGCCGGCGAGCGCGCCCACCCAGACGGCGGTCAGCACCACGGTGCGGGTGGTGCCGTCGAGCAGCATCAGGCAGAGCGGCGTGTAGGTGCCGGCGATCAGCAGGAAGATGTTGGAGTGGTCGAGCCGCCGCAGCAGGGCGTGCGTCGGGGCGTCCCAGTGCCCACGGTGGTAGAGGGCGCTGACCCCGAACAGCACGACGCCGCTGAGCGCGTAGATCGCCGACCCGATGGTGGCGGTGGTGCCCTCGGCCGCCACGGTGACGACGATGCCGGACACGATCGACACCGGGAAGGCGACCAGGTGCAGCATCCCCCGCAGCCGCGGCTTCGACGGTGCCGGGGTCTCGCCGGTCTCGACGGTGGCCGTGTCCGCTCGCGTCATGCGGGCACCGTAGCGGGGCACCTCGGAGCCGTCAGGACCAGCCTTCTTCCCTATCGGAACATAGGGGAACATAGGATGACCGCGTGGTCGCTCGCCACATCTCCCCGACGCCGACCGGCTACGCGCTGCTCGGGTTGCTGTCGTTCGGCGACGAGCTGTCGGGCTACGAGCTGAAGCAATGGGCCGACGGCAGCCTGCGGTTCTTCTGGACGGCACCGGCGATGAGCCAGGTGTACCGCGAGATCGAGCGCCTGGCCGAGGGGGGCCTCGTCGCCCAGCGCAGCGTCGTGCGCGACGGCACCCGGCCGACGAAGGTGTACCAGCTCACCCGGGCCGGCGAGGTGGCGGTCCGCGAGTGGCTGGCCGAACCGCCCGAGCCGCCGTCGCTCAAGCACCCGATCGCCCTGCGGATCTTCTTCGGCCACCTGCTCGAGCCCGACGACCTGCGCAAGGCACTGACCGCCCATCGCGACTGGTGCGAGCGGATGCTCACCGAGCTGGCCGAGGTCCGGGAGACGCTGGGCGACGACCCCAAGTGGCGCAACGCCGCCCTGGTCGCCGAGTGGGGCCTCGACTACTACCAGGGCGACCTCGCCGCGGTCGAAGGCACCGTCACCGCCGCCCTCGACGACTGACGACCGCCGGGCGACCGGCCGCTCAGAGGATCTGGCGGAGGAAGAGCTTCGTGCGGTCCTCCTGGGGGGAGCTGAAGAAGTGCTCGGGCGTGCCGACCTCGACGACCTCGCCGTCGGCCATGAACACCACCCGGTTGGCGACCTCGCGGGCGAAGCCCATCTCGTGGGTCACGACGATCATGGTCATCCCGGAGCTGGCCAGCTCCCGCATCACGTCGAGCACCTCGGCGATCATCTCGGGGTCGAGCGCCGAGGTGGGCTCGTCGAACAGCATGATCTTCGGCTGCATCGCCAGGGCCCGGGCGATCGCCACCCGTTGCTGCTGGCCACCCGACAGCTGACCGGGGTACTTGTCGGCCTGCTCGGGGATGTGCACCCGACCCAGCATCTCGCGGGCCACGTCGTCGGACTTCTGCTTCGACCAGCGCCGCACCCGCCGCGGCCCCAGGGTGACGTTCTCGAGCACGGTGAGGTGCGGGAACAGGTTGAACGACTGGAACACCATGCCGACCTCACGCCGCACGTCGGCGATGCGGCGCACGTCGTTGCCCAGCTCGATGCCGTCGACCACGATGCGCCCGCTGTCGTGCTCCTCGAGCCGGTTGATGCAGCGGATCAGCGTCGACTTGCCCGATCCCGAGGGGCCGATCACCACGACCACCTCCTGGCGGCCGACGGTCAGGTCGATGTCGCGCAGCGCCTGGAAGCGGCCGAACCACTTGTCGACGCCCGCGCACTCGATGATGGCCTCACCGGTGCCGCGAGCCTCGGTGGCCATCGCCGTCAGCGAGGTGTCGGTGGTGGTGGCGTCGCTCACGTCGCTCATGTGCGTTCTCCGATGCCGAGGCGGCGCTCGAGCCGGCGGCTCTCACGCGACATGGTGTACGACCCCGCCCAGTAGATCAGCGCGGCGAAGGCGAACGTGACGGTGTGCAGCCGCTGGCCCAGGAAGCTGGGCTGCGAGACGCTGTTCTCGGCCACCTCCAGCAGCTCGGTGAAGCCGATGATCGCCAGCAGGGTGGTGTCCTTGTAGAGGCTGATGAACTGGCCGACCATCGCCGGGATCACCGCCCGCAGAGCCTGGGGCAGGACGATCAGGCGGGTGACGTTCCACGGCCGGAGGCCGAGCGCCTGCGCCGCCTCGTACTGCCCGCGGGCGATCGACTGGAGCCCGCCGCGCACCACCTCGGCGACGTAGGCGGCCTCGAACAGCACCACCACGATCATCGCCCGGGCGAGGGCCGGGGGCGGCTCGACCGTGTTGGGGAAGAACAGCGGGATCACGTAGTGGCCGAAGAACAGCAGGGCGACGAGCGGCACGCCCCGGATCAGCTCGATGTAGGCGACGGTCATCGCCCGCAGCGCCGGGAGCGACGACCGGCGGCCCAGAGCCACCAGGACGCCGAGCGGGAACGACAGCGAGATGCCGGCCACGGTCACGAAGATCGTGAGGTGGAGGCCGCCCCACTTGCTCCATTCGGCGTCGCCCGGCCCGTCCATCACCAGCGCGGCGGCGACCACCCCGACCAGCGCCGCCAACCAGGCGAAACGGGCCAGCCCCCGCGCCCGTCGCCCCAGCCATCGGGTGGCCAGGAGGATCACGCCCCCGGCCAGGGTGAGCAGCGTGGGCGTCCACGTCCTGGTCTGCGACAGCAGCACGACGAGGGCGGCCAGCACCGGCCAGTAGCGCCGCAGACCGTCGACAGGGCCGGGTCGTTCCACGTCACGGCCGGCGGCCCGGGCCAGCTGCTCGACGTTGGCGGCGGTGGCGGCGCTGAAGAACCCGGCCAGGCCGACGAGGAGGTAGAGCGCGGCCCACAGCCGCCAGACCTCGTCGACCGGGTAGCGGCCGACCATGAACAGCCGCAGGTTGCGACGGATGATCTCCCAGTTGGAGGAGACCAGGACGAACCACAGGAGCCGGTAGGCGACGTAGGCCACCAGCAGCCCGAACACCACGGTGAGCACCGAGCCGGCGCGGGTGGCGAAGAGGTTGGCCCGCACCCATTGGCGGGGGGTGAGGCGAGCCTCGGGAGGGAAGCGGGGCGGCTCGGGTTCGGGCGGCACGAGGCCGGCGAGCTCCGGGTCGGCGGCCGGGAACCCGGCGGGGATTCCGGCCATCAGCGCTCCACCAGCTGGAGGCGGCGGTTGAGCAGGTTGAACACCAGCGAGATCGTCAACGAGAACCCCAGGTAGACGATCATCAGCACGATGATCGTCTGCAGCGCGGGCGACCGTGCCCCGATGAGCCGGAACCCGAGGCTGGACACGTCGGAGTAGGCGACGGCGATGCCGAGCGACGTGTTCTTGGTGAGGCTCAGGTACTGGTTGATCGTGGGCGGCAGGCCGATGCGGAAGGCCTGCGGCAACAGGACGAAGCGCAACCGCTGGAGGTCGCTCAGGCCCAGCGCGGTGGCGGCCTCGGTCTGCCCGAGGGGCACGGCCTGGATGCTGCCGCGCACGATCTCGGCGATGTGGCTCCCGTGGTAGAGCGCGAGCGCGGCGGTGAGCGCCACGTACGGGATGTTGAGCGTGGTGCCGAAGAAGACCAGCTCGCGGTTGGAGATCTCGATCAGGCCGCCCAGCTCGTAGGCCTCGGTGCTGCGGGGGAGGGTCTGCAGCCAGGCGCCGGTGAAGAGGATGACCAGCAGCACCGGGACGTTGCGCAGCACCTCCACGTAGAGGGTGGCTGCCTTGCGGGCGACCCAGCTGTGCGACAGCCGGAGCACGCCGACGGTCACCCCGATGGCCGTCGCCAGGGCGATGCCGACGACCGCCGACGCCGCCGTGTTGCGGACGCCGACCCAGATGGCGTCGCGCACCGGCTGCGTCGAGCGGAAGTCGGCGTAGGCGATGTTGAAGCCGGTGGGCTCGTCGAGGAACCCCCAGCCGCTCTGACCGCTGCGGTCGCGGGTGTTCGCCTGGTAGTTGTCCTGCAGGTACAGGGCGAGGGTCACCAGGACGAGGATCGCCACGACCTGGCCGAGCACCCGCAGGACGCGGACGTCGAAGAAGACCGCGGCGAGCGAACCCCGTGTTCGCTCGCCCGCGGGTGTGCTCATTCAGGTGGTCTTCTGGTCAGCAGGTGGCCGCTGGTCAGCGGAAGGGCGGCGAGTAGTGCAGGCCGCCGTCGGTCCACAGGGCGTTGGCGGTGCCGGTCCGATCCAGCCCGAGCGGGCTGCCGGGACCGACGTTGCGGTCGTAGATCTCGCCGTAGTTGCCGACCGCGCGGATGACGTCGACCGTGAACTCCGGCCCGACCCCGAAGCCGTGCTCGACGACGGCCTCGCCGTCATCACCCTCGACCGGTTGGCCCAGGAAGCGGCGGACCTCCGGGTCTTCGCTCTCGAGCATCTCGTCGATGTTCTCGGACGTGACGCCGAGCTCCTCGGCCTCGATCGTGGCGAGCACGACCCAGTTGACGATGTCGTACCACTCGCTGTCGCCGTCGCGCACGGCGGGGCCGAGCGGCTCCTTCGAGAAGATCTCGTCGAGGATGGTCAGCGCCTCGGGGCCGCCCTGGTCGGCGGGCCAGCTGGAGCGGATGCCGGCGAGCTGCGACTGGTCGGACGTCCAGGCGTCGCACTGACCGGCGAGGAACGCCTCCTGGACCTGGGGGTTCTCTTCGAACGTCTGCGGCGTGTGCGGGATGTCGGCCATGCGGTCGGCCAGGTTCTGCTCGGTGGTGGTGCCGGCCGTGAGGCAGACCGTGGCGTCGGTGAGGCCGTCGATGCTGGTGACGCCCGACGCCGTCGGGACCATCATCGCCTGGCCGTCGTAGAACGTGGTGGTGACGAACGCTCCCCCACCGGCGCCGTCGCGGCTGGACACCCAGGTGGTGTTGCGGCTCAGCATGTCGATCTCGCCCGACTCGAGGGCGGGGAGCCGCTGCTCGGGCGTCAACGCCAGGTACTCGACCTTCTCCGCGTCGCCGAGCACGGCGGCGGCCACGGCCTTGCAGTAGTCGATGTCGAAGCCCTCGTAGGTGCCCTCTTCGGTCTGGAAGCCGAAGCCGGGCACGGAGTTGTTGACGCCGCAGTTGAGAGTGTCGCGGTCGACCACCTCGTCGAGGACGCCGCCCCCCGAACTGGATTCCTCGCTGCCGGAGTCGTCTCCACCGCCGTTCGACGAGTCGTCGTCGTCGCTACACGCTGCGGTCACCAGCAACGACGCGAACACGGTCAGGAACGCGAGCGTTCGTAGTTGGGTGCGGCGAATCATGGATCTCCCCTTGCGCTGTCGGTGCCCCTGACCATAGTGATCCTGGGGGACCGGCGGTAGGGCGAAGAACACGTAACGACATGAGGTTGACGCTAGCGAACACATGTTCGTAGAGTCAACGGCATGGGCTGGAACAACCCCGCAGTCCCGTGGCGCCAAGTAGAGCAGGCGCTGTCCGACCGCCCCCGCAACGGGCGGCGACGTGATGTGCCCGAGGGCGCCAACGGTGGCGACAGCCCGGCATGGTCGTCGCGGCGCCCGGCCTACGAGCCGCCGAAGATCGAGCGCCGACGGAACCGCACCGCCTACGCCGAGCTGCACTGCCATTCGAGCTTCAGCTTCCTCGACGGGGCGAGCCACCCCGAGGAGCTGGTCGAGGAGGCCGCCCGCCTGGGCCTCGATGCGCTGGCCATCACCGACCACGACGGTTTCTACGGGGTCGTGCGCTTCGCCGAGGCTGCCCGCAAGGTGGGTGTGCCCACCATCTTCGGCGCCGAGCTGTCGTTGGGCCTGGGCCGGCCCCGTGCCCGGAACGGCGGCTCCGAGGCCGAGGGGCCCGACGACGCCTCGACGCCAACCGCGGAGAGCCCGGAACCCTCCCCCGAGAGGCGGCGGACCCCGATCCCGCCCGTACCCGACCCGGAGGGCTCCCACCTGCTGGTCCTGGCGCGAGACCCCGGTGGTTACGCCCGCCTGGCCACGGCCATCAGCGCCGGGCAGATGGCGGGGGAGGAGAAGGGCAGGCCCGACTACTCGGGCGTCGACTGGGCCGCGGCCCACCAGGGGCACTGGGCGGTGCTCACCGGCTGCCGCAAGGGGGCGGTGCCCCGGGCGCTGGTCGACGAGGGGCCGGCGGCCGCCCGGCGCCGGCTCGACGAGCTGGTCGACTGGTTCGGCCGCGACAACGTGCTGGTCGAGCTGTCCGACCACGGCGACCCGCTCGACTCGGCCCGCAACGACGCTCTGGCCGCCCTGGCTGCGCAGACCGGTCTCGACGTCGTCGCCACCAACAACGTCCACTACGCCGTGCCCGCCCGCCACCGGCTGGCCGCGGCGCTGGCGGCGGTGCGGGCCCGGCGCAGCCTCGACGACATGGCCGGCTGGCTGCCCCCGGTCCCCACGGCCCACCTGCGCTCAGGCGACGAGCAGGAGCCGCGGTTCCGGCGCTGGCCAGGTGCGGTCGAACGGGCGGCCGAGCTGGGCCTGGCGTGCGCCTTCGACCTGCGGCTGGTGGCGCCGAAGCTGCCGCCGTTCGACTGCCCCCGGGGCCTCGACGAGATGGGCTACCTGCGCGATCTGGTCGAGCGGGGGGCCACCAGCCGCTACGGGTCGCGTGGCAACGAGCAGGCCCGCAGCGCCTGGCGCCAGATCGACCACGAGCTGGAGGTGGTCGAGAACCTCGGCTACCCCGGCTACTTCCTGGTGGTGTGGGACATCGTCCGGTTCTGCAACCAGCACGACATCCTCTGCCAGGGCCGGGGCAGCGCGGCCAACTCGGCGGTCTGCTACGTGCTGGGCATCACCAACGTCGACGCCGTGAAGATGGGCCTGCTGTTCGAGCGCTTCCTGTCCACGGAGCGCGACGGGCCGCCGGACATCGACATCGACATCGAGAGCGGCCGGCGGGAGGACGTGATCCAGTACGTCTTCGAGAAGTACGACCGCCGCCACACGGCCCAGGTGGCGAACGTGATCAGCTACCGGGCCCGCTCGGCGGTGCGCGACATGGCCAAGGCGTTGGGTTTCAGCCCCGGCCAGCAGGACGCCTGGTCGCGCCAGGCCGACCCGTGGGGCCCGCTGCCCCGCCAGGGATCCGGCGGCCAACCGGGGGCCGGTCGGCACGGCGCGACCGGGGGCCGATCGGCGGACGTGGACGACCCGCCGGTGCCCGAGGCGGTGCTCGCCCTGGCCCGTGAGGTGCAGGAGCTGCCCCGGCACCTGGGCATCCACTCGGGCGGGATGGTCATCTGCGACCGGCCGATCGTGGAGGTGTGCCCGGTCGAGTGGGCGCGCATGGCCGGGCGCTCGGTGCTCCAGTGGGACAAGGACGACTGCGCCGTGGTCGGGCTGGTGAAGTTCGACCTGCTGGGTCTCGGCATGCTGTCGGCGCTGCACCACTGCCTCGACCTGGTGCGCGAGACCCACGGGGACCACGTCGACCTGGCCAAGCTCGACCACAAGGACGAGGAGGTCTACGCCATGTTGTGCCGGGCCGACTCGGTGGGGGTGTTCCAGGTGGAGTCGCGGGCGCAGATGGTCACGCTGCCCCGGCTCAAGCCGAGGACGTTCTACGACCTGGTGGTCGAGGTGGCGCTGATCCGGCCGGGCCCGATCCAGGGCGGATCGGTGCACCCGTACATCCGCCGCCGCAACGGGGAGGAGGAGCCCACCTACCTGCACCCCCTGATGAAGGACGTGCTGAAGCGCACCTATGGCGTGCCGCTGTTCCAGGAGCAGCTGATGGAGATCGCCATCCAGGTGGCGGGCTTCACCCCGGCCGAGGCCGACGAGCTGCGCCAGGCGATGGGGTCGAAGCGCAGCCGCGAGCGCATGGAGCGGTTGCGTCAACGCCTCTACAGGGGCATGGCCGAGAAGGGCATCGGCGAGGACGTGGCGGAGCAGGTCTGGGACAAGCTGGTGGCGTTCGCCAGCTACGGCTTCCCCGAGAGCCACGCGGTGAGCTTCGCCTACCTGGTGTTCGCCTCGTCGTGGCTCAAGCGGTACTACCCCGCGGCGTTCTGCGCGGCGCTGCTGCAGGCCCAGCCCATGGGCTTCTACTCACCGCACTCGCTGGTGCAGGACGCCCGGCGCCACGGCGTCGAGGTCCGCACGCCCGACCTCAACCTGTCCGGTGCCGACGCCACGCTGGAGACCGACGGCGGGACCGCCAACCTGGCGCGGGCGACCGGGAGCGACTGGCGCACCTGGGGCGTCGGCGGCCCTGCGGTGCGGCTGGGGCTGAGCTCGGTGCGGGAGATCGGCGAGCCCCTGGCCGAGCGGATGGTGGCCGAGCGCGCCGCGAACGGTCCCTACACGAGCCCGGGAGACCTGGTGCGTCGGGTCGGCGGCCTGAAGTTGCGCCAGCTCGAGGCGATGGCCACGGCCGGGGCGTGGGGCTGCTTCGACCTGGAGCGGCGCGAGGCGCTGTGGGTGGCGGGAGCGGTGTCGGGCATGGGCGCCGACCGGCTCGACGGCATCGTGTGCGGTGTCGAGGTGCCCACGCTGCCGGGCATGTCGCCGGCCGAGGAGGCCCGGGCCGACCTGTGGGCCACCGGGGTCAGCCCCGACGGTCACCCCACCAAGTTCGTGCGGGCGGACCTCGACGAGCGGGGCGCGGTCCGGGGCGCCGACCTGCACGCGGTCGACAACGGGGCGGTGGTCTCCGTGGGCGGGGTGGTCACGCACCGGCAACGCCCTGCGACCGCCAGCGGCATCACCTTCGTGAACCTCGAGGACGAGACCGGCCTGATCAACATCGTCGTCTCCAAGAGCTGCTGGGACCGCTACCACCGGGTGGCGCGCGAGGCACCGGCCCTCCTGGTGCGCGGCCGGGTCGAGAAGGTCGAGGGGGTGGTCAACGTCATCGCCCTCCAGATCGAGGCCCTCCCGGTCCCGGCCCCCGCCCGCAGCCGCGACTTCCGCTAGCGAGCTACCTGTCGGGACAGAACGACTTCTCTGTAGCGTCGCCTCGTGCGCTACGGACTCATGATCGAGACGGGTGGGACGGTCGCCGAGGTGACGGACCGGGTGCGGGCGGTCGCCGACGCCGGCATCCCGGCAGCCGGCATGTCGCAGATCTTCGGCTACGACGCGCTGACCGTGCTCGCCGTCGCCGGCAGCCAGGTGCCGGACGTCGAGCTGGTCACGGGAGTGGTGCCGACCTACCCCCGCCACCCCTTCATGCTCGCCGCCCAGGCCCTCACGGTGCAGGCGGCCACGGGTGGGCGGCTCACGCTGGGCATCGGCCTCTCCCACAAGCTGGTGGTCGAGGGCATGTGGGGCCTCTCCTTCGATCGGCCGCTGCGCCACATGCGCGAGTACCTGGAGGTGCTCCTGCCGCTGCTACGGGGCGAGGCGGTCAACTTCGAGGGCGAGACCATCCAGGCCCGTGTCGGGCTCGAGATCGACGCACCGGCGCCCGACGTGCTGGTGGCGGCCCTCGGCCCGAAGATGCTGGAGCTCACCGGCCGGGTGGCCGACGGGACGATGACCTGGATGACCGGTGCCAAGACGATCGAGGCGCACACGATGCCCGACATCACCGCGGCGGCCGAGGCGGCCGGCCGCAGGGCGCCCCGGGTGGCGGTCAGCCTGCCGGTGTCGGTGACCGCCGACGTGGACGCCGCCCGGGCACAGGCCAACGACACCTTCGCCATCTACGGCACGCTGCCGTCGTACCGGGCCATGCTCGACCGCGAGGGCGCGGCGGGGCCGGGCGACGTCGCCATCGTGGGCGACGAGGACTCGGTCGCCGCCCAGCTGGGCCACTTCGCCGACATCGGGGCCACCGACTTCATCGTCGCCCCCTTCGGCAGCCGCGACGACCAGGCCCGGACGAAGGCCCTGGTCGCCGACCTGGCCCGCACCGGCGCGTGACCGTCCCCGAGGGCGAGCTCGACGGCGAGCTCGACCGGGCCATCGCCGGCCGCCGGCGTGGCGACCGCCAGGGGAGCGGCGACGTGTGGGACGTCGAGGTCGATCCGGGGTGGACGATCGCCGGCATCCCGAACGGCGGCTACCTCCTGGCGATGCTGGGTCGGGCGGCGGTCGGCAGCGCGGCCGCCGTCGAAGGCCCCGACCATCCCCACGTGCTCACCGCCACCGCGCAGTACACCTCACCGACGCCGATCGGCCCGGCCGAGGTGCACACCGAGGTGCTGCGGCAGGGGAGGCGGATGAGCCAGGTGCGGGCTCGACTGGTGACCGGCGACCTCGTCCACGTCGACGTGTCGTTCACGCTCGGCCGCCTCGACCCCGACGCCACACCCTGGTGGACCGACGCGGTCGCGCCCGACGCCACGGCCCCCGAGGACTGCCCGCGCACGTCGTCGAGCGGGCCCGACCGGCCGCCGCTGGCGCTGCTGGACCACGTCGACCAGCGCATCGACCCGCAACACGGCTTCGCGTTCGATCGGCCGTCGGGCCACGGCCAGTTCTGGGCGTGGGTGAGCCTGGCCGACGGCCGCCCCCACGACCCGATGTCGCTGCTGTTGGCCGTCGACGCCGTGCCGCCGGCGACGATCGGCCTGGGCACCACCGGCTGGGTGCCCACCCTGTCGCTCACCGCCTACGTGCGGGCGGTCCCGGCACCCGGGCCGGTGCTGGTCCACCAGCGGGCCCGGCTCGTGGAGGACCAGCTGGTCGACGAGGTGTGCGACGTGTGGGACAGCCGGGGGCGCCTCGTCGCCCAGGCGACGCAGCTCGCGGCGGTCCGGGTCGACGGCCCCGCCGTGAAACCTTCGGAGAACCGCTAGAACAAGAGGGTTCTGTCGAACGAAGGGGAGTGGTAGGGGGAGATGTCCGAGCGAACGCTGCGTGGCGCGGCCGCGCTCGTCGGGGTGGCCGACGACGTGTCGCCCACGGGGGAGCTCGACCGCCGCGGTCGGGCGCTCGAGGCGGCGATGGTGTTCGAGGCGCTCGACGACGCGGGCCTGACCCTCGCCGACGTCGACGGCCTGTGCTGCACCGGCAACGTGACCGGCCTCGCCGAGTACCTGGGCATCCACCCCCGGTTCCTCGACGGCACGATGGTCGGCGGCTCCAGCTTCCAGCTGCACGTCGAGCACGCCGCCGCGGCCATCGCCGCCGGGGTGTGCGACGTGGTGGTGAGCGTCTACGCGGCGACGCCCCGCAGCGACCGGAAGCGGGGCGGCGGCGACGGTGGCGGCGGTGCGGGCGGGCCCGCAGGGCGCGGGCGGCGGGGCGGGATGCCCGGCCCCAACCCGGGGGCCGAGTGGGAGCTGCCCTACGGCCTGCGCCTCCCCATGGGCGCGTACGCCCTGGTGGCGAGCCGGCACATGGCGGTGTTCGGCACGACGTCGGAGCAGCTCGCGCAGATCGCCGTCGACACCCGGCGCTGGGCGTCGCTCAACCCGCGGGCCCGCTACCGCGACCCGCTCACCGTCGACGACGTGCTGGCGTCGCCGCTCCAGGCGTCCCCGCTGCACCTCCTCGACTGCTGCCTGGTGACCGACGGCGCCGGGGCCTTCGTGATGACCAGCGCCGAGCGGGCCCGCGACCTGCCCCGGCCACCGGCGTACGTGCTGGGCGCGGCGTCGTGCAGCGACCACTCGATGATCAGCCAGATGCCGGATCTCACGACGACGGCCGGATCGGTCTCCGGTCCCGCGGCGTTTGCGATGGCAGGCGTGAAACCGGAGGACGTCGATCTCCTGATGGGGTACGACTCCTTCACCATCACCGCCCTGCTGCACCTGGAGGACCTGGGCTTCTGTCCCAAGGGCGAGGGAGGACCGTTCGTGGAAGACGGCAAGCTCGGGCCGGGTGGTGCGCTGCCCATGAACACCAACGGGGGCGGCCTGTCCTACACGCACCCCGGCATGTACGGGATGTTCCTGCTGGTGGAGGCCGTGCGCCAGCTGCGCGGCGAGGCGGGCGCCCGCCAGGTCGCCGACCTCCGGGTGGCGGTGGCCCACGGGTCGGGAGGTGTGCTGTCCACGATGGGCACGGTCGTCCTCGGCACGGAGGTCGTGCTGTGAGCGAGCCCCCGAAAGCGTCGGAGCTGCCGGCGCTCCCGAGGCGCAAGGTCTTCGAGCCGCAGTCGTCGACGCTGTCGGGTCCCTTCTGGGAGGCGACGAGGGAGCGTCGGCTGGTGCTGCCGTGGTGCACGGCCTGCGAGCGGGCGATCTGGTTCCCCCGGGAGGTGTGCCCCCACTGCCGGGGCACGTCGTTCGACTGGCGGCCGGCGAGCGGCACCGGCGAGGTCCACGCCGTGAGCGTCCACCACCAGCCGGGCCTGGGCCGTGACGCCGCCGATGGTGCCTACGCCGTGGCGCTGGTGCAGCTGCCCGAGGGCGTGCGGATGATGAGCAACATCGTCGGCTGCGCCCTGGAGGACATCACGGTCGGGATGGCGGTGCGGGTCACCTGGCAGCCGCTCTCGGACGGCCGCCACCTGGCCCAGTTCGAGCCCGACCCGGAGCCCGAGGCTGAGCCCGAGGCGGGGGCGGCCGCCGGCTCCTGAGCTTGGAATCGTTCCAGGTAGGCTTGTCATGCAATGGATGCTGTGGCTGTGGGAGCTGCCGGTGACGGTGTGAGCGCGTCGAGTCCCCTGCTCGACCGGTTGCGGTCACGCGGCTGGAGGATCACCCCGCAGCGGCGCGCCGTCGTGCAGGCGCTGGCCGGCGAGCACGTCCACCGCACGGCCGACCAGGTGCACGCCTCGGCCCGGGTGGTGGTGCCCGAGGTGAGCCTCGCCACCGTCTACAACACGCTCAACGAGCTGGTCAGCATGAGCGAGATCAGCGCCATCAACGTGGGCGACGGGTCCACCCGGTACGACCCGAAGGTCGGCCCCGACCACCACCACCTGATCTGCGACGGCTGCGGCCGCATCTACGACGTGGAGCCCTCCGGCGTCGAGGCGGTGGCCCTGTCGGGCGCGCAGCGCCACGGCATGCGGATCGACTCGATCGAGGTCGTGTTCCGGGGCCGCTGCGAAGACTGCGCCACCTAGCCTCCTGGCCTGTGCGGCGGATCGACGACGACGAGCGGCGGGCCCGGCTGGGGCGGCGCCACCACCTGGCCGTCGAGGCGCGGGGTGACGATGTGGTCGATGTCGCCCGGTCGCTGGTCGGGTTCCACGCCACCGATCCGGCGAGCGTCTACGTGTCGGCCTGGGCCCGCACGGCCGGCGTCGAGCCCGGCGACATGTCCGGAGCCCTGTACGACGACCGGCGCCTGGTCCGCATGCTGGGCATGCGGCGGACGATGTTCGTGGTGCCGACCACGTCGCTGCCGGTGGTCCAGGCGGCCTGCACCGACGGCGTCGCCGAGCGGGAGCGGCGCCGGATCGTGAAGCTGCTGGGCGACGTGGGCATCGCCGACAGCGAGGCGTGGCTGAAGGAGACCAAGGCCGCCACGCTCGCCGCGCTCGACGCCCGGGGCGAGGCGTTCGCCGCCGAGCTGTCGGTCGACGTCCCCGCCCTGCGCACGAAGTTCAGCTACGGGGAGGGCAAGAGCTACGCCACCGAGACGACGATGACCTCGCAGATGATGAACAACCTCGGCGCCGAGGGGGCGATCGTACGGGGCCGTCCCCGGGGCGACTCGTGGGCGGGCAGCCAGTACCGCTGGTCGCACGCCTCCCGGTGGTTCCCCGCGCTGCCGGCGACCCTGTCCAAGGCCGGGGCGCAGGCCGAGCTGGTGCGGCAGTGGCTGGCCGGGTTCGGTCCGGGCACGGTCGCCGACCTGAAGTGGTGGACCGGCCTGGGGCTGGGCGAGGTCCGCACGGCCCTGGCCGCGATCGGCGCCGTCGACGTCGAGCTGGAGCACGGGGGCGCGGCCGTGGTGCTGCCCGACGACGTCGAGCCCGTCGCCACGCCCGAACCCTGGGTGGCGCTGCTGCCGGCGCTCGACCCGACCCCGATGGGCTGGACCGAGCGTGACTGGTACCTGGGCGAGCACCGCCCCGTGCTGTTCGACCGCAACGGCAACATCGGGCCCACGGTCTGGTCCGACGGGCGCATCGTGGGCGGCTGGGGCCAGCGGCGCACGAAGCGCAAGGGCGACCCGGCTGACGGCGAGATCGTGGTCCGCCTGCTCGACGACGTCGGTGCCGAGAAGGCGGCCCTCGTGGCGGCCGAGGCCGAGCGCCTGCACACGTGGATCGGCGACGTCCGCTTCACGCCCCGCTTCCGCACCCCCCTGGAACGCGAGCTGACTGCGGGCTGAAGGCCGTTCAGGGCCACGTCAGGCGGTGGGGCGCATGATCGATCCATGCAGAGACGTACACAACTCATAGGCGCCGCGGCGGTGGTCGTGGCTGCAGCCGGCGGTTGGGCCGGTGTCGCCGCTGCCGGAGGATCCGACGACGACGGCAGCGACACCCCGATCAGCGGGGACGCCCTCGACCAGGCGTCGGCCGCAGCGCTGGCCGAGACCGGTGGCGGCAAGGTCACCGAGACCGAGGTCGACGACGAGGAGAGCTACTACGAGGTCGAGGTCACCCTCGACGACGGCTCCCAGGTCGACGTCCAGCTCGACAAGGACTTCGCCGTGGTCGGCAGCGAGTCCGACGGCCACGACGACGAGGGCCCCAACGACGACTGACGTCGTCGGCCGCTAGGCCACCACCCGAGGGAGCAACGGAGGCTCCGGCTGCTCCCCAGCCGGGGCCTCCGACGTGTCCCGGGAGGTCGTGGCCCGGAGGTGCCGGACCGACGGCACGGCCACGACCACAGCGCTCGCCGTCACCCACACGCCCGCCGCGAGCCACAGGGCGCCGCTGTCGCCGAGGGTCTCGCTCAGTGGGCCGATGATGGCGTAGCCGACCGGCAGCGTGGCCACCGACCCGAACCAGTCGTAGGCGCTCACCCGCGACAGCGCCTCGGGCTCCACGTGCTGCTGGAGCGAGGTGAGCCACGCCGTCTCGAACACCGGGATCGTCAGGCCGGCGACCAGCGCCGCCACCACGACCACCGGCAGCGGGGCGACCAGCGCCAGCGCCACGATCGGCAGGGCGAACCCCGTGAGCGCGGAGACACCGGTCAGCAGCAGGCGTTGGGGTCGGAGCCGGATCATGGCCAGGCCGCCGAGCACCATGCCGACGCCGAAGCCGCCCATGGCGACGCCCCAGGCCCGAGAGCCGCCGAGCTCGTCGTCGGCCACCACGGCGCCGACCACCAGGAACGCCGGCATCACCAGCAGGTGCAGCACGGAGAACTGCAGCACGACCACCCACAGCCAGGTGCGGGAGCGGAAGGCGTCCCAGCCCTCGCGCAGCTCCTTCACGAAGCCGGGCGCGTGCTCCCGGGCCACGTGGCGCATCGACAGGCCGGCGAGGCACCAGGCGCTGAAGGCGTAGGTGGCGCCGTCGAACGCCACCGCCCAGCCGGCACCGACCGAGGCGACCAGCAGGCCGCCGATCGCCGGGCCGAGGGCCTCGCCGATCGCCCCGGCCACCGACACCATGGCGTTCGCGGGCTGGATGTGCTCGGGCGGGGCGATCTCCGGCACCACGCCGTTGAAGGCCGGTGCCCCGAACGCCTGGCCCGCGCCCAGGATGGCGGCCAGCGCCATCATCGTGGGGATCGACGGGTCGCCGAACACCAGCAGGCCGGCGAGGGTGAACTGGCCGGCGGCCCGGACCAGGTCGGCGCTCACCAGCACGGCCTGCCGGGGCAGCCGGTCGGCGAGCACCCCGCCCACCAGCAGCAGCGCCGCCAGCGGTATCGCCTCGGCCATCAGCACGATGCCGACGTCGCCGGCGTCGCCGCCCCGGTCGAGCACGGCGAAGGCGATGGCCACGGGCGTCATCGCGGTGCCGGTGTTGGTGGCCGCGTAGCCGGCCAGGAAGCGCCGCACGTTGCGGTTGGCGAGCACCTCCCGTCGACCCGGGGGCGGGCGCGAGGTGTCGTCCGCCGAGTGCTGCATGCGCTCAGACTGCCCAGCGGTTGCGGTGCCGACCAACCGAAATCTCGACAGAGACGGCGCCATGGCGACCATTCCTGTCGAGGTTTCGGGTTGGGTTGGGGTCAGTCAGTCGAAGGGGTCGCCCGTGAGCTTGGGGCGGGTGCCGTTGGCGACCAGGACGAAGCGGTGGCGGCGGTAGCTGCGGAACGCCGGGTTCCACCAGCGGGTGGCGTAGCGGTCCTTGCCCAGGTGGACCACCTCGACGTCGCAGCCCTGGTCGTCGACCGTCCGGCCGTCGGCCGTGACCGCCCGCTGCCACTCGGCCCCGTCACCGTCACCGTCCGTCGCCTCGAGCCGCACCAGCGGGTCGTGCCACTGCAGGTTGCCGGGCGACATGTCGCGCCAGCGCTGCTCCCAGTACGGGTCCGACCGGGCGGTGGCGTCGGTGAAGGTGGCCGGCCCCAGCAGCTCGCGCTCCACCTCCGGGCCGCCCGGGCGGGGCAGGTAGCGGTGGTGGGGGAGGTCGAAGCGGCGCTCGGCGAGCACGTCGGACATCCCGCCGGTCCGCAGCGTCTCCTCCGCCAGCCGGGCGACCTGCGACGCGAAGAACGGCTGGCTCTGCGGCCCGTACAGGGTGTGGCCGCCCTCGTAGTGCTGCAGTCCGTACTCCTCGGGCGTGGCGCAGTAGCCGGCGTACTCGTTGGCCACCGAGGTGACGATCACCTGGTCGACGCCACGATCGCCGGCCTGGTCGTCCACGGCCGCGGCGATGCGGCGCCCGGTCTCCACGGTCAGCTCGAACGGCAGCCCGACCAGCACCGCGTGCCCCAGCCGCAGCACCTGGACGGGCACCACCCGCGGGAACCCCGACAGCGGCAGCACGAACCGCTGGAACGGGCCGCCCACCACCCACTTCACGCCCTGCGGCCCCCGGCCCCGGGGCTTGGGCGAGCCGGCCTTGAAGGGCGGGATGCGCCGCACGACCGGCGTCTCGTTCTCGTAGGCGCCGGCGATCAGCGCCGCCCCCACCGCCGGGCGCTTCGGGAGCGTGATCGACCCGATCGAGCGTGACCGGGTGAGGTCGACCTCGCGCAGACCGGCGGCCAGCTCGACCCGGTCGCTCAGCTCCTTCTCCAGCCGCTCGTAGAGGGCCGCGGCCTCCGAGCCGATGGCCCGGCCCACCCGCTGCGCCTCCAGGTGGCCGGCCGTGCCCGGGTGCAGCGCCGGGGCGACGTCGGCGTGGGTGCCCTCGATCGCCCCGACCACCGGGCGCTGGCCGTGGGTGCGGGTGATCTGCGTCGCCAGCTCGTCGACCAGGTATGCCCAGAGGTCGGCGTTGTACTCGTGCGACTGCATGGGCACGCCGGTGCCGTGCACCGAGAACACCACGGTGGCGGCGAGGGGCTCGTAGCCGCCGTCCTCGGCAGCGGTGTCGACCCGGACGAGGTGCAGGTGCGGGTTGACCGCCACGTAGGCCCGCTGGGGACCCGTGCGGGCGTCGTCGACCGAGAGGTTGCGGACGTGCGGGCCCAGCGAGCGGTTGCGGGTGAGGCCCCACACCTCGGTGCTCCCGACGGCCAGGCGGGCGGGGCAGCGGGTCTCGACCGCCTCGACCACCCCGTCGGCGATCCGCTCGGCGAGCTGCTGGGCCCAGGCGGAGTCGAAGCCCGCCTTGTTCGAGGCGAACCGGTTGTAGAAGGGGGTGCCGAGGAACTGCCCGGGGCCGCCGTGGGTGTGGGTGGCGCCGATCATCAGCCCGGCGAGCGGCACGTCGGTCCGCTCGGCGACCGCTCGGGCCACCAGGTGGTGGAGCACGGCGGAGCCGCCCAGCAGGTCGCACTGGACGACGGCCAGCGACGTCGACCCCGACCGCAGGTGCAGCACCCGGGCCCGGATGCGGCTCCGGAACCCCGTGCCGGTGTGGGCGTTGCGGGAGTAGCCGGCCTTCGGGATCCCGGGAGGCGGCGTGATGTCGACCTCGGCGGCACCGGCCAGGAGGCCGTCGACCTGCCTGCCGACCTCCGGCCCGGAGGGCTCCACGGGCGCGACAGCGAAGCGGGCCCGGCCCGAGTCGCGGTCGGCGAACGGCAGCAAGGGACTGTCCGCGGTGAGGTTCCAGCCTTCGGACATGCACAGCCTCCGTGTCCCCCCAGGTGCCCGGGTGCGATCCCGGTACGTCGTGGGCAGTACTTTGACGACCGTGCCGTCGAAGCGCCAACCCTCGAAACAACGCCAAGCTGCCCAGAACCGAGCACGACGCGATGCCCTCGCAGCTCGTCGGGAGAACGCTAACCAACCCACACGGACCGTGAGCGGTTCGTCGTCGGGTGCGGGTGGGGGCTCAGGTGGCGGTGGCCGGCGGCGTGGGCTCCTCGGGGGCCTGCTCGGCCCGGCCCCGGGTCGGTCGGCCGGCGCCCGGGGTGGTCCGGTCGAGGTCGCCGGCAACCCGGGGCGCAGCGCCCTGCTGGTGGCGCTGGTGCTCGCCGCGGGTGCGGCCCTCGGCCTGCTGTTCCTGTTCAAGGACAAGCTCGACGACCGGGGTGAGATGGTCCCGATCTCCGGCTTCGGCGGCCTCTACCTGCGCGCCCGGGAGGCGCTCACCGGCGGCCCGGTCGAGACCACCGAGACCTCGATGCTCGACGCCCGGGGCCCTTTCGTGCTGGTGCTGGCGCTGGTGCCCCTGCTCGCTGCGCTGGGGGCGCTGTACGTGTACCACAAGCGCCGTGAGCAGGGCCTTTCGGTCTACTGGCCGCTGACGATCGCCATGGTGGTGATGGCGCTGCCGGTGCTGATGGGCAACTCGTTGGCCATGCCCGCCATGGTGGCGATGGCGATCGCCGGCTTCCAGGTGCGGCGGACCGAGGTGCCGGCCCGGATGGCCGAGCAGGCCGCCGCCGACGAGGACGAGGTCGACGAGGAGTACGAGGACGACGAGTACTCCGACGAATACGAGGACGAGGACGGCGAGTACGAGGACGACGACGAGGACGGCGAGTACGAGGACGACGAGGTCGACGACGCGACCGAAGTCGACGAGGCCGAGGCCGACGAGGCCGAGGCCGACGAGGCCGAAGTGGATCCCCTCGCCGAGCTCGAAGAGGAGATCGCCGCCGAGGACGACGCCGACAACGGCCGCAAGCGCTAGCCGGTAACCGGCGCCGCTCGCCTCAGCTCGACGGCGGGGCGGGCGGCACCGTGGCGACCGTGGTGCTCGTGCCCCGGACGAGCGACGTCGTCGTCTGGTCCGGGGACGGGCGCTGCATGTCGCGATCGTCGGCGCCGCAGGCGGCCAGAGTCGCCAGCGCGGCCACCACCGCGCACCCCGTCAACAGGTACCTCATCCGAACGTGGCCCGCTCGGCCAGGGCGATCGGCAGCCCGCCGGTGCCGCAGAGCGTGTCGTGGAAGGAGCGCAGGTCGCCCCGTCCCTCGGTCAGCCAGCGGTCGCGCATCCGCTCGATCTCGACGCACCCGGTGAGGTACGACGCCGCCTGGGTCGGCCAGGCGCAGTAGCGCAGCACCTCGGCCCTGGCCACGGGCTCGGTGAGGCCCGCCTTGTCCTGCATGAACGTGATCGCCTCGTCGACGGTCATGTCGCCGCAGTGCAGCGCCGTGTCGACCACGATGCGGGCCGCCCGGAAGATCCGCATGTTGAGGTGCATCAGCTCGTCTCGCGGGTCCGCGAAGTAGCCCTGCTCCCGCATCAGCCGCTCGGCGTAGAGCCCCCAGCCCTCGGTGAAGTAGGCCGACCGGTGGACCTGCCGCAGCGGCGGCGCCGCCAGCATGGTGGTCAGGTGCCAGTGGTGGCCCGGATAGGCCTCGTGGGCGGTGATCGTGGGGATCACGTGGTAGCCGTTGTCGGCGAGGCGCTTGGCGACCTCGTCGTCGGACGTGCCGTCGGGCGGGTAGGGCACGTTGAACTGGCCGATCCGCGACGGCTTGAACGCCGGCGGCTGGAAGTACGACGCCACCGCCAGCACCGGGCGCTGGAACGGCGGCGACGG
>DATHJB010000086.1 GCA_035316325.1 Acidimicrobiales bacterium | reverse complement strand
GAGTCGGGCGGCGTGCGGGCGGCGATGGTGTACCACTACGCGGCCGCCGGGACCGTCGACCGCGGCCAGAGCCTGATCAACGACTTCGTCGCGGTCCGCCGCTCCTGACGCCGTGGTGGTCGTGCAGAAGTACGGGCCGCTCGCGCTCATCGTTGCGCTGCTCCTCGGCGTCGGCGCGCTCGTCGTGCTGGACGCCGGCGACGGCGACGGCGGCGACACGTCGGCGGTCGCCGCCGGCCAGGGTGACGACGGCCTGCTGCCCGGCGCGCCCGGCGCCCCCGAGCCCACCGGCCGCATGCCCCTCAGCTACGCAGAGGCCGAGGCGGCCGGGACCGTCACCGACCACGACTGGGGTGAGCGCTGCGACCCCGACACCGGCCACGTCCGCCTCCCGTCCGAGGACGAGCGCGGGGTCCACGGCGCCGGGCCCACGACGGGGAGCGGTTCACCGGGGCCGGCGACGCGCCCGACCCCGCCCCCTTCGACCCGGACCACACCGTGACCGTCCTCGATCGGCTGCCCGACGAGGACACCCCGCCCGACCACCCGCCGCCACCCCGAGGGGAACCACGATGACGCAGACCACCGACCTCGCCCTCCACCCCTGGAACCAGGGCTTCACCTGGCAGGACACGCCGCCGCCGTACCGCTGCCTCGACGAGGGGCAGGTGGCCCGGTTCGACCGCGACGGCTACGTGGTGGTGCCCGACGTGGTCGACGCCGAGACGCTGGCCGAGGTGACCGCCGAGATCGACGCCGCCGAGGCGAAGGTCCAGGCCGTCCTGGAGGGCACCGAGGACCAGCGGATCTCGATCGCCGAGGCCGGCGCCATCACCTTCACCACCCACCTGGTCACCCGGTCGGCCCGGCTCCGGGAGTTCGCCCGCCACCCGTTCTTCGCCGGGGTGTGCGCCGACCTGGTGGGCCCCGACGTCAACCTGTACTGGGACCAGGCGGTCTACAAGAAGCCCGAGAAACCCCGCCGGTTCCCGTGGCACCAGGACAACGGCTACGCCTACGTCGAGCCCCAGCAGTACCTCACCTGCTGGGTGGCGCTCACCGACGCCACGCTCGACAACGGCTGCCCCCAGGTCGCCAGGGGCCTGCACCGCCAGGGCACCCTGACCCACACCTACGTGGAGCCGCTGGGCTTCGAGTGCTTCGCGGACCCGCCCGACGTGGCGGCCGCGGCCGGTGGAACGGCCCGCGGTGTGGCGGTCGCGGAGGTTCCCGCGGGTGGTGTGGTGGTGTTCTCGTCGCTGACCCCCCATCTGACCGGCCCCAACGTCACCGGCTCGGTGCGCAAGGCCTACATCCTCCAGTACGCACCGCAGGGTGCCGCGGTGCTGCAGGGCGACCCGTCGGGCCGGCCGACGCAGCGGGTCCCGGCCGACGACCCCGACCGCCAGTTCCCGGTCGTGCGCGGCGGCGAGCCGTCCGTCGGGCCATGAGCGCGTTCGAGGAGGCCGCCCGCCGGCACCGGGCCGGGGAGTCGGCGGCGAAGCTGGCGGCCGAGCTGGTCGGCGAGATGACCGTCGAGGAGCGCCTGCAGGTGCTCGACGGCGACACCGAGCTGTGGGCGGGGCTCACCGACATGGCGTCGGGCGGGTACCACCGCCACCCGTGGCCGGCCTCGGCGGTACCCCGCCTGGGCGTCCCCGGCTTCCGCTTCTCCGACGGGCCCCGGGGCGTGGTGGTGGGCCGGGCGACCTGCTTCCCGGTGCCCATGGCCCGGGCCGCCACCTGGGACCCGGCGCTGGAGGAGCGGGTGGGCGAGGCGATCGGCGTCGAGATGCGCCGGGCGGGCGCCGATCTCTTCGGCGGCGTGTGCGTCAACCTCCTGCGCCACCCCGGCTGGGGGCGGGCGCAGGAGACCTACGGCGAGGACCCTCTGCTGGTGGGCGAGATGGGCGCGGCGCTGACCCGCGGCGTGCAGCGCCACGTGATGGCGTGCGTGAAGCACTTCGCCCTCAACTCCATGGAGAACGCCCGCTTCACGGTGGACGTGTCGGTCGACGACCGGGCGCTGCACGAGGTGTACCTGCCGCACTTCCGTCGGGTGGTCGAGGAGGGCGTCGCCGCGGTGATGTCGGCCTACAACTCGGTCGACGGGTCGTGGTGCGGGGAGAGCGCGCCGCTGCTGAGCGAGATCCTGCGCGACGAGTGGGGCTTCGACGGCTTCGTGGTGTCCGACTTCGTGTTCGGGCTGCGCGACCCGGTGCGGTCGGTGCAGGCGGGACTCGACGTGGAGCTGCCGTTCCGCCAGCAACGGGCCGCGACCCTGCCGGCGGCGCTGGAGGACGGGCGGCTCGAGCGCTCCGCGGTGTCGGCCGCGGCGTGGAGCGTGGTCACGACGCTGCTGCGCTTCGCCGACCGCCTCGTCCCCGTCGACGCGCCGCTCCCCGAGGGGCCTGTCGCCCGGCCGGAGCACGTCGCCCTGGCGCGGGAGGTGGCGCAGCGCTCGATCGTGCTGCTGCGCAACGAGCCGGTGGCTGGCGAGACGGTGCTGCCCCTGGCTGCGGAAGGCACAGTCGCCGTGGTCGGGCCGCTGGCGGCCGTGGCCAACCTGGGCGACCGGGGGTCGAGCGACGTCCTCCCGCCGTCCGCCGTCACGCCCTGGGAAGGACTGCGGGCCGCGCTGGACGACCGGCTTGTCGACGACCCGGCCGGCGCCGACGTGGCCGTGGTGGTCGTGGGCTGCACCTACCGGGACGAGGGGGAGTTCATCGACGGCTCGACGACCCAGGACCTGAGCGGACTCTTCCCCCAGGGCCCGCTCGACCCGCCCCTCCGCGTGGACGCACCCCGGGTGCTCGACGTCGAGGGCGAGGCCCCGGACTTCGGTGGCGGCGGCGACCGCCGGAGCCTGCAGCTGTCCGCCCACGACCGCCGGCTGGTCGAGGCCGTCGCCGCGGCGAACCCCCGCACCGTCGTGGTGCTGATGGGCGGCTCGGCGATCGTGGTCGACCCGTGGCACGAGCAGGTCGCGGCGATCGTGCAGCTCTGGTACCCGGGGATGGCCGGCGGCGACGCCCTGGCCGACGTCCTCACCGGCGCCGTGGAGCCCACGGGCCGCCTGCCGTTCGCCGTTCCCGTCGACGAGGCCGACCTGGCGTCCTTCGACCCCGACGCCACCGCGGTCACCTACGACCTGTGGCACGGCCAGTGGCTGCTCGACCGGCAGGGTGTGGCCGCCCGCTACCCCTTCGGGTTCGGGTTGTCGTACACGGAGTGCGTGGTCGAGCGGGCCGACCTCGACGTCACCGTCGCCGGTCGGCTCCGGGTGCGGGCGACGGTGCGCAACCTGGGCGAGCGCCCCGCCGACGAGGTCGTCCAGCTGTACGCCGGCCTGCCCCACGGTGCCGTCGCGCGCCCGGCCCGGCGCCTGGCGGCGTTCGGCCGGGTCGTGGCGGCACCAGGGGGCGTCGGCGAGCTCGTGCTCGACGTGCCGGTAGAGCGACTGCGGGCCCGCGTCGACGGGGAGTGGTCCGTCGAGGAGGGCACCTACGAACTGGTCGTCGGCCTCTCCGCCGCGGACCCGCAGTCGATCGTGCCCAAGGCCGAGATCAGCTGTCGACCGACTTGATGGCCGAGATCTCGAACTCGAGCGTGACCTTCTCGCTCACGAGGACGCCGCCGGTCTCGAGGGCGGCGTTCCAGGTGACGCCCCAGTCCTTGCGGTTCACGGTGGTCTGGCCCTCGAGCCCGATGCGCTGGTTCCCGAACGGGTCGGTGGCCTCACCGGTGTACTCCAGGTCGACGCCGACGGGCTTGTTGACGCCCTTGATGGTCAGGTCGCCGGTGACGCGGAAGGTGTCGCCGTCGAGGGCTTCCACCGACGTGGACGTGAACCGGATCTCCGGGTGGTTGTCCATGTCGAAGAAGTCGTTGCTGCGCAGGTGAGCGTCGCGGTCGGCGTTGCGGGTGTCGATGCTGTGGGCCTTGATGGTCAGCTCCACGTGCGACTTGGTCGGGTCGTCGGCGTCGAAGAAGCCGGACCCTTCCACCTCGTTGAACGCGCCGCGCACCTTGGTGACCATGGCGTGACGGGCGACGAAGCCGATGCGGGAGTGCGCCGGGTCGAGCGTGTACTTGCCGGTCAGGGCGGGGTGGATGCTGGTCTCGGTCATGGCGGGTAGGACCTCCGACGGTCTTTGTTGACATGTCACTCAACATGGGTGACATGTCACGTATTCCCTCGACGACGATAGCGTGACGGGCATGGCCGACGACAAGGTGCGCTGGCTGGACGAGCGTGAGCAGCGGGACTGGCGCGCGGTCGTGTCGATGCAGAACCGCCTGTTCGCCCAGCTCGCCCGCGAGCTCGCCGCCGCGTCGGACCTCTCCAGCCAGGACTACGCCGTGCTCGTGGAGCTCACCGACCGGCCCGACGGCCGCCTCCGCCTCTACGAGCTGGCCCGGAACCTGGGCTGGGAGCGCAGCCGGATGTCGCACCACACCAGCCGCATGGCCACCCGGGGCCTGCTCACCAAGGAGACCTGCGACACGGACCGCCGCGGCGCCGTGATCGTGGTCAGCCCCAAGGGCCGCGCCGCGATCGAGGCCGCCGCGCCCTGCCACGTCGCCTCGGTCCGCCGCCTGGTCGTCGACCTGCTCACCCCTCGCCAGCTCGACGCCGTCGGCGCCGCCGCCCGCACCGTCCTCGCCGGCCTCGACGCCGAGGAACAGGAGTAGAGCCAGGGTCAGAACGTGCCCGGAGGGCGGGGTGGACCGGGAACGCCTGGCGGCGGGTAGGGCGGTGCCGGCGGGCCTGGCGGGTAGGCCGCCCAGGGCGGCGGGATCGCGGGGCGGGAGGTGAAGCGGCTGGGGACCGGCTCCATCTCGTCGGGCTCGCCGAAGCGCCCCGTGAGCAGGTGCGCCGCGACCACCACCGCCGCTCCCAGCACGATCGCCGTGATGCCGAACGCGGTGGCGCTGTCCTCGGTGACGTCGCCGATGATCAGCAGCACGCCCAGCCCGATGCCGAGGCACCACGTCCAGGTGGTGAAGCGCCGGCGCTGCACGGCGCCGTACACCGCCAGCGCCGAGCCGACCACCACGAGAAGGATGCCGGTGCCGGCCGCCTCCAGGTCGCCGCCGAGGTGGGCCACGCCCAGCGCGGTGGCCACGAAGCCGACGGCGGTGAGCGGGGTGGCCGCGCCCTGGAGGTCGCGGCGGTCGAGCACCGCGGCGAAGACGTAGTAGGCGAGCCCGACCAGCAGCGAGACCGAGCCGATGTTGCCGGCCTCGGGGACCTGCGGCACCTGCTCGAAGCCGGCGCTGCTGAGCGGCCGGAGGACGACGCCGACCGGCAGCGTCACCAGGTAGCCGATGGCGCCCTCCTCCACCTTCTCCACCAGGTAGAGCCAGAGGAACGCCGACGAGGCCGCCAGGTAGAAGGCCCGGCCCCGGGCGTGGGGGACACGGGCGAAGGCGATCAGCCACGCCGCCAGCGACAGCAGCGCGATCGCGTCGATCGAGAACGGCAGGTCGGCGTAGACCTCGTCGTCGACGAGCGACGGGTCGAACGTGAGGAACGCCAGCAGCACCGGCACGCCCAGGCCCGACGCCACCACGCCCGCCGTGGCGAGCGGGCCCCGGCGGTAGCGGGCCAGCAGCACGAAGCCGGCGACCACGACCACCAGCGACAGGAGGATGCCCAGCGTGGTGTCGGGGCGCTCGTCGGGCCGCAGGTCCTCGTCGTCGGCGGCCTCGAACGCCCAGACGACCACGCCGATGAGCACCATCAGCATCCCGACGCCGGCCAGGCCGATGCCGACCCGCGGCTCCGCCCGCCGGGCGGTCCGGTCGCCGAGGTCGCCGAGCCGCCCCGTCAACCCCGATCCGCCCACCTGTGAGAACCCCTGGTACCCCTCCATCGTCACGGACAGTAGATGCACCCTCCGCCGCCGCAACCGCGGCCGATCCGGGTCAACCCTGCAACGAGATCAACCCGGCGCTGGCGGGGGTGAAGCCGCAGGCGTCGATGTAGAAGGACCGCAGGTCGGCGTCGAAGTCGACGTGGAGCCACTCGCAGCCGGCCTCCCGGGCGCGGTCGCGGGCCAGGGCGATCAGCCCGACGCCGACGCCCCGGTGGCGGGCCGCCCCGGCCACCATCGTGTCCTGGATCCAGGCGTGGACCAGCCCGTCCCACGGCACGTTGACGAAGCCCACCAGCGTCGCCCCCTCCCGGGCGACCACCCAGCCGAGGCTGTGGCTCGCCACCTGCTCCTGCCAGTCCCACTCGCTCCCGTCGTACAGCCGGGTCTCGAACGCCTCGGCGTGGAGGGCGTTCACCTCGTCGTTCCCGAACGCCCCACGCCACTCGTAGTCGATCGCCATGGCCGGGCATCGTAGGGTCGGGCGGCGATGGTGAGGGTCGTGTGGGCGCTGGTGGTCGTCGTGCTCCTGGGGGCCTGTGGCGACGACGACGCCGCCGAGAGCGTCACGGGCGGCGGGACCACCACGTCCGAGTCCGACGCCGCGGCCGGGTGCGACGTCGACGGGGCCGTCGACGCGGCGCCGGTGGGGTCGATCGAGGCGACGCTGACGGAGTACGCCGTCGGGCTGTCGCAACCGTCGGCCCCGGCAGGGGCGGTCGAGCTGGTGGCGACCAACGTCGGGCTGGTGGACCACGAGCTGACCGTCGTCCGCTTCGACGGCGACCCCGGGGCGCTGCCGCTGAACGTCGTCGGCGGGGCCGAGCTGTCGGAGCTGCCCGACGGGGCCGAGGTGGGGAGGATCTGGTCGTTCCCGCCCGACGCCACGTGCCGGGCCACCTTCGACCTGGCGCCGGGCCGCTACGCCCTGATCTGCAACGTGGTCGACGACGGCACCAACCCCCACTACAGCCAAGGGATGTACACCGCGTTCACCGTCGACCCGGCACCCGGCTGAGACCCGAAATGTGCACGGGAACGCACGGAAATCGTGCGTTCCCGTGCACATTTCATCGAGTGGCGGCCTTCGCGCGCTTCGTGGCGTAGAGGGCGCCGTCGGCCAGGCGGATCACCTCACCGGCCTCACCCGTGGCCACGCCGAGGCTGGCGAGCACGGTGACCCGGACGTCGCCGTCCAGCGGGATCGGCGTCTCGATGGCGTGCTGCACCCGGGCCACCAGCGGCTCGACCGCGCCGGCCGGGGTGGCGTCGGCGAACACGACCGCGAACTCGTCGCCGCCGAGCCGCACCACCAGGTCGTCCTCCCGCACCGACTCGCCCAGCCGCTCGGCCACCACCCGCAGCACGGTGTCGCCGGCGTCGTGGCCGTGGGTGTCGTTGACGGCCTTGAAGTCGTCCAGGTCGAGGAACGCCACCGTCACCGGCCCGGTGGCGGCGTCGAGGCGGCGGCGCAGCGCCGACCGGTTGCCGACGCGGGTGAGCGGGTCGGTCACGGCTTCCCGCTGCAGGGCGTGGTGGCGGCGCTGCTCGCCGATCACCAGGCTGGCGAGGCGCTGCGCCTGGCGGAGGCCGTGGTCGGTGCCGATGTTCATCTCCACCTCGATCGCCACCCACACCACCAGGCAGCCGATCACGTCGCCCGACGACGGCTCCTGCACCGGCAGCACCCAGGCGGTGCGGAAGCCGGCCTCGCGGCCGCGGGTGGCCAGGTCGTCGGGGAAGCCCTCGAAGTCGTACGGCGCCCGCACCTTGCCGTCGCCGATGGTGTCGCACCACCAGCGGGCGTCGGTGCAGAGCTGCTCCACGGGGCTGCCGGCGGGGACGCCGATGGTCAGCTCCTCGTCGACCACGCCCACCACCACCGCCGCGCCCAGGTAGACGGGCACGAGCGCGGCGCATGCAGCCAGCACCTCGGCGAGCGGAGCGTCACCCACCAGCAGGTCGACCACGTAGCCCACGCCGTCGAGCGCGCCGTCGACCGGCCGGACGATCAGCAGCAGGCCGTTGACGACCGGGTCGTGCATGAGGTTGAGGACCAGCGCCTCGCGGGTGGCCCAGCCGTCCTCCTGGTTGCCGACCCGGTAGCGCAGCGGTTCCACCACCGGCACGCCCGGGGTCGAGGCGCTGGCCTCCTCGAGCTGCTGGAACGCCCCCAGGAGGCGGCCCATGTCGTCGGGGTGCACCCGCTCCAGCGACTCGCGGCCGCGGCGGCTCACGGGGTCGACGCCGGTCATCGAGGCGGCCGAGCGGCTCAACCAGCGGGTGGTGAGCGTGGGGTCGATGAGGACGGCGAACGTCGACGGCGACCGGTCGAGCGCCCGGGCGATCTGGGCGGCGATCTCCGGGGGGAGGTCGTCGTCGGGATCGACGGCGGTGTCGCCCGCGTCCGTATCCGGGGCGGTGGCATGCGGATCGTCGGTCACGGTCTCCGGCACTTCTGTGCCTGGCCCCCTCGGCAGGTGTAGGTCGTACAGGCCGGGTTCCGTCCTGACCAGCGCGGTCGTCGCCCGTCGACCACCGGCACGGATTCCGGCTACGTACGGTAGGTCACCGAGAAGCTTCCGTCACGGACCACTACGTAGCGTGGCAATTGCCGTCACCAGGGCATCACCCTTCGAGGTCGGCGGGGTCAGAGCGGCGACAGGTGCCCCCGCGGCGGCGAGGGCGGGGCGACGGCGGGCCACGGGCCGAGGCCGGCGCCCAGCAGCAGCGACGTCGCCACCACACCGACGACCAGCACCAGCTTGTCGTCGTTCCCGAACGTCTCGATGGCGAAGCGCTCGACCGGCAGCGGCGCCCGTCATCACCCCCTTGTTCGGAGCGACGGCGGGCCGCGGATGACGCGGTGTGAGGTCTTCTCGCGCTCAGCGCGCGAGGCGCAGCGCTAGAGGATCCCCGTCTCCACGTCGAGCTGGGGCTTCACGTCGAGCACCGGGGTGCCGTCGACGGCCTCCAGCGGTCCGACGCGCAGGCGTAGGCCGTCGACGGCGACGATCCGCACCGGGTGGAGGCCGATCGGGTTGGGCCGGCCGGGCGAGCGGGTGGCGAATACGCCCTGCTCGGGGACCGACCGGTCGCCCCGGGGGTGCACCCGGAGCACGCTGCGGTCGGCACGGTCGAACCAGGTGAGCACCACGATCCGGTCGCCCACCCGGAGGTCGGCCAGCGCGTCGCGCATCCCGGGCTCGAACACCAGCCAGGCGTCCGGGGCGCCCTCGTGGCCCTGCTTGGGTGCTGCCGTCGGGTCGGTCAGCGTCGACTCGACCCGGCCGACGGCATGGACGACGAAGCCGGCGTCGCCCGTGGTCACGACCGGCCGGGCGCCAGCGCCGCCAGCAGGCCGGCGACGGCCAGCACGGTGCCGACCCTGGCGGCGTCCTTCGGCGGGTCGGTGCGGTTCAGGAACGTCCCGGCACCGCCGATCGACAGGATCGACCCCGCCGAGCCGATCGAGAGGATGGAGCCGGACGAGCCGATGGACAGGATCGATCCGGCCGAGCCGATCGAGACGAACGACGCGGCCGACAGCGCCGAGCCCACCGACAGCACCGACCCGGCCGACACCGCCGAGGCCACCGAGCCGATCGACCGCCACGAGCGCAGCGACCACCGGGAGCCCCACCGGCGCAACGGGTCCGAGTGCTTCACGCCGCCGGACACTACCGGGCCCCGGGGCGTCCCCCATGGCGCCGGCGGTACGCTGCGGCCCGCCATGAGCGCTGCACCGACCGGGGACCTGCGGGTCCCGCCGCCCGTGATGACGCCGGAGGAGCTGGACACGTTCCTGGCCGGGGCATTCCCCAAGGCGCCGCGCACCTACCGGGTGGCCGAGGTGACCGACACCGGCGTCGTGCTGTTCCTCGCCGTCGGCGCGGAGCACGAGCGTCCCGGCGGCACCGTCTCCGGCCCGACGATGATGGGCCTGGCCGACGCGGCCGCCTGGCTGGCGACGCTGTCGCGGATCGGCCCGGTGGCACTCTCCGTGACCAGCAGCCTCACCATCAACTTCCTCCGCAAGCCGCCGATCGCCGGCCTGTGGGCGCGGGCGACCCTGCTGCGGCTGGGGCGGAGGCAGTCGGTGAGCGACGTGGGTCTGCTGTCGGACGGCAGCGGCGACCTCGTGGCCCAGGCCACCGTCACCTACGCGATTCCGGCCGAAATACACCCCCTCTGACCAGCTATTGGGAGTAGTCGGGGGACATGCCTCGCGCACAGTCCGTCGTGTCATCCACAAGACACGACGGGAGGTTGCGCGATGGGAACGGTGTTCGATCTGTTGGAGCGCGAGTGGTGCACGCTCGCCGACGAGCCGGCCACGGCCCGACGGCTGCGCGACGTCTGCCGGCTGGCCGGCGACGCCCACACGCTCGGTGACGTGGAGCGCTACGTCCGCCGGGCCGACCCCGAAGGCGCCGACCGGGTGCTGCTCGCGCTGGTGCGGCACGCCTCCCGGGGCGGCAACGACCTCGCCGCCCGGGTGCTCCTGCAGCTGCTGCTGCCGGGGACCCGCAACCTGGCCCGCCGCTGGTGGGCGCTGGGCGACCCCGACGAGCGGGCCGCCGCCGCGGTCACCGCCGTGTACCACCGCATCCGCAACTACCCCGTCGAGCGGCGGCCGGGGCGGATCGCCGCCAACGTCCTCATGGACGCCGCCCGCGAGCTGCGGCGGTCGGTGGCCCGGACGGAGCTGATCACCCCGACGGCCGAGGTCGGCACCGGGGCGGGGGCGACGCCGGACGGCGGCCACCCGGCCAACGAGCTGGCCGACGTGCTGCTCGACGCCGTGCACGAGGGCACCATCAGTCAGGCCGACGCCGAGCTGATCGCCCAGTCACGCATCGGGGGCACCCGGGTCGAGGCCATCGCCGCCGACCGGGGCATCAGCACCCGCACCCTCTGGGCCCGCCGCCAGGCCGCCGAGCGCACCCTCGTCGCCACCTTCGCCCACGCGAGCTGACCGTCCACCACCGAAATTGCGTGGCAGTTGGCCGCTATGGGGCCACCAGCCACGCAATTTCGTCGGTGTCGCACGGCTCGGCCGGCCCGAGGGGTCGACGTACCCTCGGGCCAGCGCGAGATCAGTGGCCGGATCGACGGGGCCGGCCGGCGTCGGACTTCGACCAGTCGCACACGCCGCCGGGGAACACCTGCTCGAGACGGGCGCGCTCGGAGGCCGACGGTTCCCAGTCGCCGTAGGCCCCCGAGCGGATCGCACGCCCGACCGATTGCACCTGGCACTTCCAGATGCCGCCCTCGTACGGCCCGCCGGCCTGCCGTCGGGACGACGAGTAGATCGGGAACCGCTCGGTGCAGGCCCCGGCCGCCCGGTCGTCGAGCACGCCGTTCCACACGCCGCGGCCCGAGGCGATCAGGCTCCCGGAGGTGTCGAAGCACGAGTCGACGGCCTGGGCCGGCTTGTTGCGGGCCACCGAGCGCTCGGGGTGGGCGTCGATGTTGGCCATCCACTCGTCGATCACCTGGAACGCCAGCGCCGTCTGGTCGAAGGCGACCGCGGGCCGGGCGTCGGTGAACCACACCACCTGGTTCGACGCGTCGCCGTCGGCGTTCAGCATCCGCTGGCGGGCGGCGAAGGACTGCTGGGTGTTGTGCATGTCCAGCTCGTCCTCGAGGTAGTGGCGCCAGTCGATGATCGGGATGTCGATGTCGCCCTGGAACTGCATGCCCGACGTGTAGGCCGCGTTCTGCGCCGCCCGGTCGCCCGTTCTCCTGGGGGCGGGGGTGACGCCGTCGTCGGGCGACAGCTGCATGTTGCGGCGGCTCCACGGGTCGAAGTTCTCGGGCGTGAGGTCACCGGCGTAGGGGAAGCCCTCGGGCACCATGTCGGCCGTGTCCTTCCAGCTGCCGACCTTGGCGTTGAGGTCGAGGAACTCGGCCGGTGTGATCGTCCCGGCCTGCAGCGCCTCCAGCCCGTACTGCACGCCGACGTTGTCCCACGGCACCCGGGCGAAGCCGTCGTCGCCGGCGCCGTAGATGTTCACCAGGTCGCCCCAGTGGGTCCACTCGACGTCCTCGCTGCCCTGGGCGAGCTTGTCGAGGTCGTCGACGTCGGTGAACGTCGGGTTCATGGCCAGCGCCGTGAGCCCCAGCCAGCCGGGCTTGCACTCCATCAGCGCCGGCGCCGGTGACGCCGGGTCGCGGTCCATCACCTGGTAGCCGAACGCCCCGTACAAGGCGTACAGCTGGTTCCACTGGTCGATCTCGCCCTGGGACAGGTTCTTCGGGAAGTCGGTGCCGTTGAGGCCGAGGATCGACTGGCGGACCTCGGGGTCCTTCCACTTCGGGTTGGCCCGGTCGGTCACGTCGAAGTAGTGCTCCAGCAGCTCGCAGTCGCCCACGTGGATGGTCTGCGTGACCATGTCGGGGTACGAGTACTGGGGGATGGCGGCGTCGATGATGCCCGGGTGGTTCTGGGCGTAGACGTACTGCTGGATGGCGCCGCCCGAGCCGCCGACGGCGACCGTGTAGTCGGGCACGCCGTGCGTCTCCACGGTGTGTTCCTTGAGCATCAGCGCCGTCTCGCCGCCGACCTGCAGGTTGTAGTGGGTCGACGTGCGGGTGCCGCTCGACCACATGACCCCGTAGCCGAGGCCGAGCTCGTCGGGCAGCAGCATGCTGCCGGTGCTCGTGGTGCCCTGGGTGTGGCCGATGCCGACGCCGCCGTCGAAGCTGAACACCAGGCGCCGGTTCCACAGGCTGTCGTCGGGTGCGTTCGGGTCGGCCTCGCCGACGGGGGCGAGCATGGCGACGCTGTAGACGAACCGGTTGATGGTGCCCCGCTCCCAGCGGACCACGAACGGCACGGTGGTCCCGTCGAGCGTGGTGGTCTGGGCGACGTCGGCCGGTGGGGCGGCGGGGTCGTCGAGCCAGTGGAAGCTGCCGTCGGTGGCCCGGTACACGTAGTCGACGCGGGTGTCGCTGGCGCAGTCCTGGCTCCACCCGACGACGGTGGCGGCGGCGGTGGGGTAGCCGCGGCCGTCCTGCGGGTAGCTGCCGTCGGGCGCCTCGGCGGCGACCGGGATGCCGACGTGGTCCTGGTTGTCGACCAGCGGCTGGTCCAGCAGCGGGCGCCCGTCGAAGCGGGCCCGGGCCGTGGTGCACACGAACGGCTGCTGCTGGGGGCCCGAGAAGATGGGCCCGCCGACGGGGTGGTTCACCAGCGTGAGCCGGGCGTCGCGGGGCCGGTGCCCTCGGCCGGTGGCCTTCACGGTGAGCGTGTTGTCGCCTTCGACGAGGCTGTCGACCAGACCGACGAGGGCGTGGCCCCCGTCGGCTGGCTCGTCGAAGGCGGACGTCACGTCGCGGTCGCCGACGGTGACCCGCACCCGGTCGGTCGGGACGCGGCGGGGGACGGCGACCTGCACCAGGGCGTCGCCACCCGACACCTGGTCGGGGCGGCCGGACAGGACGGTGATCTCGAAGCGGTCGCCGTCGGGGCGCGCCTCGGCGGCGTTCCCGCTGCCGGCTCCCACCACGGCTCCCACCCCGACGACCAACGTCATGGCGACACGTCGAACCACCTGCATCCGGTACCCCCCTGGCCCTGCACCGATGGTCGCCGCGGCGGCGGGGGAACAACAGGGTGACCTGCCCCAACGATCCCGCCCGAACGGGGTGGCGGATCACCCCTCCACCACCCGAAATCTCGACAGAGATGGCGTCATAGCGACCAGTTCTGTCGAGATTTCGGGTGGGCGGTGGTTGTCAGGCGTCGGGCGTGGCGAGGTGGTCGGCGATCAGGGCCAGGTGCAGGCGGGTGAGGTCGGCCACGTCGCCGAGGCGCAGGCCGGTCGCCGTCTCCACCCGGTCGAGCCGGCGGTCGAGGGTGTTGGGGTGGATGTGCAGCGCCCGGGCCGTCGCCGCCCGGTCGAAGCCGTTGGCCAGGTAGGCCTCCACGGTGGAGCGCAGGTCGGCGGCGTTGCGGCGCTCCAGGTTGCGCTCCAGGGGCTCGATCACCGCTTGGCGCAGCGTCCGGGTCGTCGCCGGGTTGGCGGCCACCAGCAGCTCCGGCACCAGGGCGTGCAGCGGCCAGTGCCCCTCCCGCCCCAGCCGCTCGCCGACGTCGACCGCGGCCCGCACGTCGTCGACCACGCCGGCCAGCTCGGACCGCTCGGTCGCTGCCGCCAGCACCAGCAGGTGGCCCGGCGGCAGGTCGGTGAGGTGCAGGTTCTCCCGGGGCGACAGGCCGACCACGCGGCCGCCTTCGACCACCGCCAGCACCGCCAGGTGCCGCAGGTCGGCGGCGATCTCCGGCATCCGGCGCCGGCGGTCGGCGGCGGGGAGCGACAGGGCGAAGGGGTGGAAGGGGCCGTCGGTCGCCAGCCGCAGCGACTCGGCGAACGCCCGCGTGTCGGCCGACAGCGGGAGCGTGGTGCACAGCGACTCCAGCAGGTGCCGCAGCCGGCGCTCCCGCTCCGACGCCAGCCGGTCGCGCTCGTCGAGGTAGGTGTGGAGGATGCCGTCGGTGAGCCGGCCGACCAGGTTCACGTAGTAGGTGCCGAAGGGCCCGACGACGTCCTCCTCGCCCGGCTCGATCGCCGCCAGCACCCGGCGCCACACGTACTCGGAGCCCATCCGGTAGGCGTGCAGCAGGTCCTCCAGGGGGAGGCCCTCGGCGTGACGGTCGCGGGCGGAGCGCCACACCCGGTCGAGGGCGTCGTCGTCGGGGGTGTGGCCGCTGGCGAACCCGTCGATGGTGATCTCCACCACCCAGCGGGTGATCGTCGACACCTCGGCCCGGATCGGCTGCGGCAACCGGGAGTACGACGGGATGTGCTCCGTGAGCAGCGCCACCACGTCCTGGGCGATCTCTCCCAGGTCGAGCCGCCCGGTCACGGACGCGAACGTCGACTGAACTGCGGCACCCCCCACGCGCGCCATGCGCGCAACCTAGTCCTCGGGGTGCGCTACAGCAGTCGGAGCCTGCAACGGGCGGGGCCGGTGGCGCGTCGTCATGGATGATGACGACCGTGGGGGAGCGACCGGGAGGCCGGGCGGTGTGGCCGGACGACCTGGTCGCGCTGTACCGCCGGGACTACCGGGCGCTGGTCCGGCACGCCTACCTCCTGGTGGGTTCGCGGGCCGAGGCCGAGGAGGTCGTGCAGGACGCGGTCGTGCGGTTGCGGCTCCACTGGGACGACGTGCGGGCCCCCGAGCACTACCTGCGCCGCTCGGTGGTCAACGGGGCGTTCGGGCTGCTGCGGCGCCGCGAGGTGGCCGAGCGGCGCCACCCGGACCCGCCGCCACCGGACGAGCCGTCGCACCTGGTGGAGCTGCGCGACGTGCTGCTGGCGCTGCCCGAGCGGCAACGGGCGGTCGTCGTCCTGCGCCACGTCGCCGACCTGCCCGACGACGAGATCGCCGAGATCCTCGGCTGCCGGCGGTCGACCGTCCGCTCGCTGGCGGCCCGCGCTCTGGCGGCCCTACGCCTGGAGGTCACCCCGTGACGCCCCGACCCACCGTCGACGACCTGCACCGCATCGCCGCCTGGGGCGACCCCGGTGACGTGCCCGACCTGCCGCCCCTGCCGGAGGCGCCCGCGCGTCGGGTCCGCACGGGGCTCCCGGCGCCGCGTCTGCGGGTGCCGTCGTGGCCGTGGCTGCGGGGGCCGCGGGCGCGGTGGCTGCGGGTGGCCGCCGCGGTGGTGGTCGTGGCGGCGGTGGCGTCGGTCGTCGCCGTGCGGTCGGAGCAGAGCGACCCGGTGGTGGCCACTCCGGGCACGTGGCGGACCATGGCGTCCGGCCCGCTGGCCCCCCGCACCCGCGCCGCCGCGGTGTGGACGGGTACGGAGATGCTGGTGTTCGGCGGCCAGGGCCGGGGCGGCGAGCTGCTCTCCGACGGCGCGGCCTACGACCCGCGCACCGACCGCTGGCGCCCGATCGCCCCCAACCCGGGCGCCGGGGACGGCCTCTGGGGCGCCGGGGGCCTCGCCACCTGGACGGGCACGGAGATGCTGCTGTTCCTGTCGACGGGCGACGACGCCACCACGATGTGGGACTGGGACCTGGTCGCCTACGACCCGGCGACGGATCGCTGGCGCGTCGTCCTCGAGGCCCGGTTCGACCGGCAGCCCGACGACCGGCTCGTCGAGCGCCGCCCGGTGCCGGTGCAGAGCCCGGAGGCCGCCGCCTGGATGGGCGACGCGCTGGTGATCGCCGGCCGGCAGTCCGACGTCGGGGGGTACGCCTGGACCCGCCTCGACGTCGGCGCCGCCACGTGGGACGACCTTCAGATGCTGCCGGGCAGCGACGTCTTCTCCTTCCACCCCAAGCTGGCGGCGGGCGACGGTGACCGCCTGATGTTCATGCGGCAGGCGGCGATCTTCCCCGGCGACCGGACCTGGGCCTACGTGGTCGAGCCGGACGCGGCCGTCGCCCACGTGGTCGATGCTCCCCGTCCACTCGACCGGGCGGTGCGGCTGGACGGCGCGCTCACCGTCTCCGCCGGCCGGTTCGTCTTCGTGGGTGCCCGGACCGACGACGATGGCACCAGCCGTCCGGTGGCGTACGTCGCCGAGGCCCGGCAGCCGGGGATCACCTGGCAGGAGGTCACCGCCCCGCCCGTCCCGCCGGCGCCCGGGGAGCCCGACGCCGAGCTGGTGGGGACGCCGGCCGGGGTGCTCCTCCTCGGCGGCACGGCCGGCGACGGCGGGACCGCCCTCAGGACCGACGCGGCGGTGGAGCACTGGGAGCGGCTGCCCGACCCGCCGATCGACCTGCACCGGTCCGGCCACGTCGTGGTGTGGACCGGGCAGGAGGTGCTGGTGTGGGGCGGCGACACCGACGCCGTCACGGGCCGGTTGCCCGGCGACCCGCGGTCCGACGGCGCCGCCTACTCGGTGCCGTCGGACTGACGTCGCCGATGTCGTGGGGCCCTAGCCTGCCGGCGTGACCATCGACGACGGGCGCACCCGGGCCGCGCTGCACGAACCGCTGCCGCCGGAGCGGGTGGCCTACTGGAGCAAGTTCGGTCGGTGGGAGGAGACCTACTTCCCGCAGGTGGTGGGCCTGGAGCTCGAGGAGGCCCGGGTCGACTACGCCCGCATGCGGCTGCCGTACCGGCCCGAGCTGCGGCAGCCGGCGGGAGTGGTGCACGGCGGCGCCATCGCCACCCTGATCGACACCGTGGTGGTGCCGGCGATCGGCGCCTACTACCCGCAGATGCCGGTGATGCTCACCATCGACATGCAGATCCGCTACCTCGGCGCCGCCCGGGAGGTCGACCTGCTGGGCGAGGGGTGGGTGGTGAAGCGGGGCCGCTCGATCGTGTTCTGCCAGGCGTCGGTCACCAGCGAACCCGACGGCGACCTGGTCGCCGAGGGCTGGCTCACCTACCGGGTCGTCCCGCCGGAGGGCTCGTGATGCACGCCAACGCCCAGGCCGTGGCCGACGCCGGACGGGAGCAGGGCGTCGACATCGAGGTGTCGGAGTTCCCGGAGGGCACCCGCACGGCGGCCGACGCGGCTGCGGCGGTCGGCGTCGACGTGGCCCAGATCGTGAAGTCGCTGGTGTTCGTGGTGGACGACCAGGTGGTGGTCGCCCTGGTCAGCGGCCCCAACCGGCTGGACGAGGCCCGTCTCGCCGCGGCCGCCGGCGGCGACGAGGTCCGCCGCGCCTCGGCCGACGAGGTCCGCGACGCCACCGGCTACCCGATCGGCGGCGTCCCCCCGTTCGCCCATCGGTCCCCGCTCCCCACGTTCGTCGACCGCACCCTCCTCGCCCACGCGGTCGTCTGGTCCGCCGCCGGCACCCCCCGCCACGTCTTCCCCCTGCCGCCGGACGACCTCGTCCGCGTCAGCGGGGCAACGGTCGCCGACCTCGCCGGCTGAGTGGTCCAATGGGCGGTGCGTGAGGGGACGGACCGCGGGCGTGGTGTCGAGAGTCGAGGACCTGCACCGGCGTCTCGGTGCGCTGTCCGACCTGCGACCCGGTCCGACGGTCGATCCGCTGTTCGCCCGGCTGGTCGACGTGGCTCTGACCACGTCCCCGGGGCTGGCCGACGAGGTGCTGGCCGACCCGGCGGTGCGGCGGCTGCGCCACGAGCTGGTGGAGCTGGCGGCCCGGGGCGAGTACGAGCTGGAGCTGGCGTGGGCCGAGCGGGTCGCCGCCGATCCCGGCGAGCTGGACCGCTTCCCATACCTGGAGAACTACCGGCTGCTCGCCGGGGTCGAGCACGACGTCGTGGCCGCCCACCTGGCCCGGCCGGTGCGGCGGGTGCTGTTCGTGGGCTCGGGCCCGCTGCCGCTCAGCTCGCTGCTGCTGGCCGACCGCCTGGGCGTGCCGGTCGACAACCTCGACCGTGATCCCCGGGCCGTCGACGCCGCCTGCCGGGTGGCGCTGGCGCTGGGAGCCGTCGACCGGGTGACGTTCGCGCTCGGTGACCTGCTCGACCATCACGACCTGGCGACCTACGACCTGGTCGTGCTGGCCGCCCTGGTGGGCGTCGATCCCGACGAGAAGCGGGCCTGCCTGGCGCATCTCGCCCGCACCATGGCGCCCGGCGCTCTGGTGCTCGCCCGCAGCGCCCACGCCCTGCGGACCCTGCTCTACCCGGGCGTCGAGCTGCCCGCCGACGTGGCCCTCGACCTGCTCGCCGTGGTCCACCCGCCCGCCCCGGTGATCAACTCGATCGTCCTCGCCCGGGTCACGGATGGACGGTGAGGCGTTCGATCACCACCTCCGCCGACAGCAACAGCTCGGCGCGGGTGGGGAGCATCGGGGAGCCGTCGCCGTAGACCGACCGGGCCAGGTCGGCGGCCTCCTCGGCGGTGGTGATGCCGAGCTCGTGGAACAGCATCTCCAGGTCACCGACGTCGGTGGGCCGGAAGGCGATCATCTTCATGGCCAGCAGGTGCTCGGGCGACGCCAGGCTCACCACCAGCCCCGGCACCTCGTAGGGCACGGCCGCCGTGTCGCCGCCGGGGACGAACGCCCGGGCCGCGGTGTTGAGCCAGTCGGGCGGGAGGCCGTGCTCGGCGGCCATGGCCTCGGCCTGCCGGCGCACGGTGGTCTCGGGGTGGAAGAGGGCGTCGACGTCGGTGGTGACGCGCCGGGTGTCCATCTCCAGGGCGATGGCGGCGCCGCCCACGATGTACACGGTGGCCTCGACGCCGCTGGCGTGCATCCGTCCGCCCAGCTCGTCGAGCAGTGCCCCGATGTCGGCCGCGCTCAGCTCCCGGCGACGCACCCGGGGCACCCGGGCCACTACGCCGTCTCCAGGGCGTTGGCGTCGAGCCAGATGCCCCGGTCCGAGAAGTCGACGGGGGTGCGCTGCATGGTGCGGGCCGCCAGCCGGGGCGACGGCAGCAGCGGGAACCACCAGGGGCGCAGCGGCGGCACGTCGGTCCACGCTGGTGCCGGGATGCTCCGGAGGCGGCACTCACGGCGGACGGCGGCGGCCAGCAGGGCGTCCCAGCGGGGGCCGCCGGTGGTCGACGGCTCGGCCAGGAAGCGGGCGACGTCGGCGGGGCGGCGGAGCGCCCGGAAGTCGGCGACGCCGCGGGCCAGCATGCGGAAGGCGAAGTCGTCGTCGTCCCGCTGCAGCTCCTCGGCGACGGCCTGGGCGACGTCGCCGGCGGTCATCCACGTGCGATCCGTGTCCCCGTGGTCGCCGTGGAGCAGGTCGTCGAGGCGGACGAGCCCGGCCGGGTCGCCGGACGCCGCGAGGTCGACAGCCACCACCGCCTCCGGCATCGACCGGCGCCCGTCGACATCGACCGGGGCGAAGTCGGCGACGTGGAGCACCACGTCGCCAGCGGGGTCGCGCGAGATCGGGTAGGCGGCGGTCAGCTCGGCCAGGCGCCCGGGGGAGACGTAGCCGGCGGGGACCAGACGGCGCAGCGCGTCGCTCACCCGCGGGCCGGCGGCGAAGCGCTCGACGGTGGCCCGGTTGCGGGTGGCGACCACGAGCCGGTCGGCGTCGACCGACGCCAGCAGCCGGCCCAGGCGGCGCCGCGGCGCGACCGTGAGCCACGGCGGATCGAGGCCCGACAGCTGCCACAACGCGGCCCACGCCATGGGCGCCGACCAGGGACGACCCCGCCCGGGTCGACCCAGTGCGGCCGACTGCACCGAGTCGGCGTCGACCGCCAAGGCTCCACCGAACCCTCGGGCGGCCCGGAGCGTCCCAGCTGCGGCGAGGCGTTGCACCTGGCGGCGGCTCACCCCGAGGTGACGGGCGGTCTCGCTGACCGACAACGGCATGCACCCATTATGTCGTGATCGCGACCAATTGTTGCCTGACCCGTCGTTCTGTCTTCGCTCAGCCGGCTATAGCCGGCTGAGCGAAGACAGAACCGCTCCCGGCTAGTCGATCAACCGCCGGCCGATGTCGTCGACGAACTCGACGATCGCGGCGGGATCCTCACGGCCCTCACGAGGGGGCAGGACCACAAGGCGGGTGACGCCGAGGTCGGCGAAGGCGGAGACCGTGGCGGCGTCGAGGGGGACGCGGGGGTGCGGCGTCACCGAGATCTCCAGGTCGCCCAGCGACGCCGGCCGCTCGTACTCGTCGAGGGCCGCACGCAGGGCAGCCACGGCGGCCGCGGTGGC
>DATHJB010000085.1 GCA_035316325.1 Acidimicrobiales bacterium | reverse complement strand
GGGCGTCGACCCGAACCGGGTCATCGTGGCCGGCCACTCGGCCGGCGCACATCTCGTGGCGCTCGTGACGGCCGGCAACTTCGCCGCCCCCAACCTGCCGGCGGCCCTGCAGGCCGTGAGCTCGAAGCCCAACGGGGTCATACCAGCGCCCGGTGTCGTGCCCCGACCGGCCCTACGGCGGCCAACTCCTGGGTCACGGTCGCAGGTTCAGCACGCGTAGCGTGTCGTGATGGCAGATCGACCCGTGGGGCACCAGGTTCCGGCCGGCGACGAAGGTGGCGCTCCACCGTCCGCCGCGCCCGCTGGGCCGCCGCCGGCCGAGCCCTCGCATGCCGAGCGCTGCCGCACCCTGGTGGCCGGGGCCAGTCGGGGCTCGCTGAGCACGATCGCGGCCGATCCCGAGGGCTACCCCTACGGATCGGTCGCCAGCTACGCCCTCGACGACGCCGGCAACCCGCTGTTCTTCGTCAGCCTCATGGCCGAGCACACCCAGAACGCGATCCGTGACCCGCGCGCCAGCCTGCTGGCCACCGAGCCCGTTCCGGACGGCGCCGATCCGCTGGCGAGTGGCAGGGCGACGCTCCTGGGGCAGCTCTCGGAGGTCGACGAGAGCGACCGGCCCGGCGTCCGCGACCGCTACCTCGCCGCCAACCCGACGGCGGAGTACTACATCGACTTCGGCGACTTCGCCTTCTACCGGCTGGCGGTCGACTCCATCCGCTACGTCGGCGGCTACGGGCGCATGAGCTGGGTCGACCCCGTGGCCTACGCCGCAGCGGAGCCCGACCCGCTGGCGCCGGCCGCGGCCGGGATCATCGAGCACATGAACGCCGACCACAGCGAGGCGCAGGTGCTGTACTGCCGCCACCTGGCCGGCCGGACCGAGACCACCGAGGCCACCATGTCCGCCGTCGACCGCTACGGGTTCGAGATGATCGCCGTCGGTCCCTCCGGTCGGGCCGCCGTGCGCCTCGCCTTCCCCGAACCGTGCTCCGACGGCGACCAGGTCCGCCAGGCCATGGTCGCGATGGTCGCCGACGCCCGCAGCAAGGCCGCGGTGGCCGCCCCTCCGGACCGGTGACCTGGTAGTCAGCGCAGCAGCGACGCCACCTGCCCGGCGAGCACCACGGCGCCGAGCAGGCGACGCCACGGGTTGACACCCCAGCCGATCTCGGCCACGGCCCACCAGCCGAGGCCCAGCGTCCCGACCGTCCGCGTCACCGCGCCAGCGACCCCGCTGGGTTCGAGCAACGCTCCGACGGCCGTCGCGACCAGCCACACGACGAGCGGCAGGTTCGGCCACTGCGCCACCACGATCCGCCCCGTCCGACGGTCACGCAGTACCCAGTCGATCACCACCACCCGTCGAGTCTGCCCACCCCACCCAGCCGCTCGCCACACATCCACCCCAACACCGAAATCCCACCGCCAGCGCCCACCTGACAACGGTCGTCACCTGAGCGAGGGCGCCGGCGGTGACCTCGTGTCCGACGGTCAGGGGCGGCGAAGCGACCGCCGCTGACACCGGGGTTGGCGTGCGACAGACTTGGCGTTCCCCCGATCCCAACTCTGACCTCGACCAGTCGAAGGAGGCGTGTGCCCGAGCTCGTGGGACGTGAGGTGCAGCAGGCGGCGATCGACCGACTGCTCGACGGGGCGCGCCGCGGGCGCAGTGGCGCACTGGTGGTCCGGGGCGACGCGGGGATCGGCAAGTCGGCGCTGCTCGACCACGCGGTCGGGTCGGCGACGGCGACGGGCATGCGGGTGGTGCGGGGCGTCGGGATCGAGTCGGAGGCCGAGCTGCCGTTCGGGGCGCTCCACCTGCTCCTGTACCCGTTCCTCGACCGGCTGGACCGGCTCGCGGGTCCGCAGGCGACGGCGATGCGCATCGCGTTCGGCCTGGCCGACGGCCCGGCGCCCAGCCGGTTCCTGGTCGGTGCCGGGACGCTGGGTCTGCTGGCCGAGCTGAGCGCCGACGAGCCGCTCCTCTGCGTCGTGGACGACGCCCAGTGGCTGGACCAGAGCTCGTCGGACGCACTGCTGTTCGCTGCCCGCCGCTTCCAGGTCGATCCGGTGGCCATGCTGTTCGCGGCCCGCCACGCCGCCGTCCCGTTCGCCGCCCCCGGGGTAGCTTCGCTGGAGGTCACCGGCCTGCCGGCAGCGGCCGCCGCCGGGCTCCTCGACGGGCAGGCGCCCGGGCTGGCGGCGCCCCTCCGGGACCGGGTGCTGGCCGAAGCGGGCGGCAACCCGCTGGCGATCATCGAGCTGGGCACGACCCGCCGTGCGGCGCAGGACACCGGGACCTTCGATCCCGCCGAGCAGGTCGGGCCGTTGCAGGTGACGTGGCGGGTCCAGGAGACGTTCCGCACCCAGATCGCCGGCCTTCCCGAGGCGACCCGCCTGGCCCTGGAGGTGGCGGCCGCCGACAGCGCCGCCCGCCTCGACGTGATCCTGCGGGCCATGGCCGCGGTCGGCGCGTCGCCGGGCGACCTCGAGCCCGCCGAGCAGGCGCGGCTCATCAGCCTGTCGACCTCGGGACTGACGTTTCGCCACCCGTTGATCCGCGGCGCCGCCTACCAGCACGCCCCGCACCACCGCCGGGTTGCCGTTCACCGGGCGTTCGCCAACGCCGAGACCGACACCGACCGCCGGGCCTGGCACCTCGCCGCCGCGACCACCGCGCCCGACGAGGCCGTGGCGGCGGAGCTGGAGCGGACGGCGGAGCGGGCCGAGGCCCGGGGCGGCGCTATGGCGGTCTCCGCCGCCTACGACCGCTCCGCCCGGCTGAGCACCGACCCCGAGCTGAAGGCCGTGCGCCTGGTGAAGGCGGCCCACGCAGCCTACGCGGCGGGTCATCCGGGCCGGGCCGAGCGCCTCGCCACCGAGGCCGAGTCGCTGACGGGGGACCGCAGCGTCCTCGCCGACGCCGTGTTCCTCCGGGCCCAGGTGCGCTACGAGCGGGTGTCGCCCGAGGCCGACGGCGCCCTGGCGCTCCAGGCCGCCGACCTGGTGCCCGACGACGACCCGGGGCGCGCTGGGCTCATCCTCATCGAGGCCATGTGCGCGGCGAAGGACGCCAGCGACCTCGGCCTCCTCCGGCAGGCTGTCGAGCACCTGCAGCGGCTCCGCCTGCCCGAGGGCTCCGACCAGGCGCTCGCCAACGCGGCCATGATCGCTTGGGCCGACGTGCTCGACGGCCGGCCGGAGCGGGCCGTCGCCCCGATCGGGCAGCTGCTACGGCGTGCCCGGGAGCAGCCGCTCGAGGACCTCCACCGCGTCGTCGCCGGGTTCAGCGCCCTGCTGGTGGCCGACGACGAGGCCGCCGTGGCCGTGATGAGCGCCATGGTCGACGACGCCCGCGCTCACGGGAAGCTGACGTGGATCCCGTACGCGCTGGAGCTCCTCGCCCTCGGGCACATGCTGCGCGGCGACCTCGCCGCCGCCCAGACCTGCCTGGGGGAGGGCGTCCCGCTGGCCGAGGAGCTGGGCATGACCACCCAGACCGCCGTGCTGCGGTCGATCGCCGTCTGGCTGGCGGCGGTCCACGGCGACGAGGACGGCTGCCGATCGCAGGCCGCCGCCGTCCGGCCCAAGGTGGCCGGGCGACACCCCGGCAGCGCGGCGCTCGTGACCTGGGGCCTGGGCCTGCTGGACCTCGCCGCCGGCCGCTTCGATGCCGCGCTCGACCAGCTCGAAGACGTCTGCCGCGGCGCGGTCGCGCGGGACCTCCCCATACGGGCGGTCGCCGACCTGGTGGAGGCGGCCGTGCGCGCCGGGCAGCCCGACCGGGCGCAGGCCCCGGCGGCCGACCTGGAGCGATGGGCGGAGCACGCGGCGACGCCGACCGCCCAGGCCCTGGCGCTCCGCTGCCGGGCGCTGCTCGACGACGACGGTGCCGAGGGCTTGCTGGCCGAGGCGGTCGAGCGGTGCGCGTCGCCCTACGACCGGGCCCGCGTCCAGCTGCTGTCGGGCGAGTGGCTGCGCCGCCGCCGCCGCCGCACCGAGGCCGGCACCCAGCTGCAGGCCGCCACCGAGGGGTTCGAGAAACTCGGGGCCGACCGCTGGGCGCAACGGGCCCGGACGGAGCTGGCCGCCCTCGGGGCCCGCCCGCTGGCCCGCCCGCACGCCGCCGACCCGGCCACCCGCCTCACGCCCCAGGAGCTCCAGGTGGTCCGGCTGGCCGCTGCCGGTCTGACCAACAAGGAGATCGCCGCCCAGATGTACCTGAGCCCCCGGACGATCGGCCACCACCTCTCCAACGTGTTCCCCAAGCTCGGTGTCAGCCGGCGCACCGAGCTGGCCACGCTCGACCTCTGACCCGCGCTGCCCCGTCTGACCCCTACGTGCCCAGACGACGGGGCGGCCTGGTCCCTGATGCCCCAGTCACCCCGGTGACCAGGGTCGGGCCCGGGCGAGCGGGGCCAGATGACCCATGTACGGGTCCGATGACCGCGGGCAGAACGGCAACATGACCGATACGGCGGGTGGTACCCCTGGCGGATGATGCCTCCTGACACAACCCGTGCAGGAGGAACCCCCCATGTTGCTCGAGAACAAGACAGCCGTGATCTACGGCGGTGGCGGGAGCATCGGCGGCGCGATGGCCAAGGGCTTTGCCGCCGAGGGCGCCCGCTGCGTCCTGGTGGGACGTACCCCGGCCACGCTCGACGCCGTCGCCGACAAGATCCGGGTCGACGGTGGCCAGGTCGAGACAGCGGTCGTCGACGCCCTCGACGAGACGGCCGTGAACGATCACGCCGACTCCGTGGTCGAGACGATCGGCAGCCTCGACATCTCGGTGAACGTCATCACCCAGGACGCCATCTTCCAGCCGCTGAGCGACATCCCGGTCGACGACTTCGCCGCGGCGATGGACAAGGTCGTCCGGTCGCACCTGAACACCACCAAAGCCGCCGCCCGCCACATGGTGCGCCAGCAGTCCGGTGTGATCCTGTTCTTCGGCGGGGCCGACTACGTGTCCCGGAAGGACCGCCAGAACATGGGCACGGTCCAGGTGGGCATGGACATCGTCGAGGCGCTGCGACGCCAGTGGGCCTCCGAGCTGGGCCCCCACGGCGTGCGGCTCCTCACGATGCTGACCGGAGGCATCGCCGAGACGTTCCTGGACATCCCCGAGCTGGCGGAGGCCAAGCAGGCCATCATCGACCAGACCCTGCTGGGCCGGGCCGCCAGCTTCGACGACGTTGGTCACGTCGCCGCCTTCCTCGCCTCGGACCGCGCCCGCTCCATGACCGCCACCCAGGTCAACATCACCTGCGGCGCTATCGGCGAGTGACCCGCTCATGACCGGCCGAGTCCGTTCCCGGATGGAGCCCCACCCGCTTGATGACGACCTGGCACGACGCCGCCGGCCCGCCTGAAGCACCCCGTTCCCGACCACCCGCGACCGACCAGGAGAAGCCTGCCGTGCGCAAGATCATCACCTTCACCCACGCCACCCTCGACGGCTACATCGACGCCCCGCACGAGTGGTCGCTCCAGTACTCCGACGAGGAGTTGCAGGACTACGGACTCGAGATGACGCTCGCCACTCCCCTTTCAGTCGATGGTCGGGCAGTCGGCTTGGGCCCGACCCCAGGTCTCGTGCTGGATGCGTTCGGAGAAGCGCCCGCACTCGAGGCTTTGGTTCGCTGACTCGGCGCCGGCCGGGAGGACCAGCACCGGCTTCGCCGGCGGCACCCGGGGACTGTCGCTGCTGATGGGGCCGTTGCCGAGAGCGATGTAACCACTGGCGCCGTCGAACTCGATCTCCTCGCCGCCGAGCGCCCCGGCGGACGTGTCGGCGGAGACGGGCAGGCCGTTCTGGACCGCGTAGTTGGCGGTCCGCTGCAGCGCGTTGAAGGCGTCATAGGCGACCGCGCCGTCGCTGATGTCCGGAGCGATGACGTCATCGCCGTAGGCGTCCTCGTAGCCCCGCATGAACTCGTCGCCGGCCCGGTTGTACTGCACGCTCTTCGAGGCGAAAGCGGCGTAGTAGAGGCTCACACCCCGGTACTCCGGGAGCGGGTTCGACGGGTCCTCGACGATCTTCGTCAGCGCGCTGCCGCCGACGACCGTGAACGTATCGGGGCAGTCGTTGTCGTCGTGCATGCTCTGGAGCCAGCTGACGAACTCCTGCGAGCGGCTGGCGTAGAAGACGATGTCGCGCTCACCCAACGACGAGCACACCTGTTGGGCCAGCTCGTCGCTCGAGCCGACGCGGACGGGCTCGGGGGCGCCGTCGACGGGCGGCTCGGGCACAGGGGCGTCGGGGGCCTCGATGGGATAGGTCACGATCGAGCGTGTGGTGCCCCCGGCGCCGGTGAAGGTGTCGTGCAGGTCGTAGGCCAGGTTGCGGCTGTACTCGTCGGTGTGGTCCATGACGATGACGGCGCCCTCGGGGGTCACCGCCTCGCCGTCGGCGGTCCGCACGATCTCGGTGTGGGTGCTGAACGCGACGAGCATGCTGGCCACCCGCAGGTTCCGGGGCGACACCTGGTAGTAGTGCGGCGAGGCGTCGACCATGACGTCGCCGGTGACGGGTCCGGCCACGACGGGCAGGCGATCGTTTCCGAGGAGGCGCACGGCGTCGCGGCTGGCGCGGCGGCTCTGGCTGATCCCCACCACCCCGATGATGGTGTCGTCGCGATCGGCGTGCTCGACGATCTGCCGGGCGACATCGACGCCGTTGGCGAAGCGGTCGCCGGGGTTCGCAAGGAGGACGCGGGTCATGACCCGCTTGGGGTCACCGGTGGCCAGGTAGTTGGCCCGCTGCTGGGCGAGTGCCGTCCCCCGCAGCTGGTTGAGGGCGTTCTCTCCCCGGCGGCCCGGGCCCGGCGGGATCGTGAGCGGTGCGAAGAACACGATCGTGCTGTAGGGCTCGCCGCTGTCGAGCACCTCGGTGTTCTCGCGTGCGATGGCCGATTCCACCGCGACCATGGCGTCGTCGACCTCGGTGTCCGTGTCGCGGGCGTCGGGGAAGAACGAGCACCCGTCGGACCCGTCGCCGACGCCGATCATCTCATCGCTGACCTTCTCCGGGCAGAGGGACGGGTCCTCGCTGCCGAGCCTGCCCACGACCAGAATGGCCGCGGTGGCCAGTGGCACGAGCGCGGCGAGCAGGGGGATCAACACCGCCCACCGCACCGGCATGGGCTGGACCACCGGGTGGCGCTGCAGCCACTGTTCGTCAGAGCTGCTCGGCGGACCGTCGGGGACGTCCACTCGGATCGTGCGCGCCGGTAGCGGCACCCCGTGCTCGGCGAGGGGCGCGAGGGCGACGGCCGCCTCCCGCGGGTTGTAGGTCGGCGCGCCGGGCGATCCGAGGTCACGCCCGGAGTCGCCACCCTCACCTTGGCCGTCGCCGGCCGGCGTCGCCAGCACCAGCAGCGTGTGGCGGCGAAGGTCGTCGTCCTCGAGCGCGGCCAGCGCGCCGAGGAACCAGTGCGCCGGCGAGTCCGCCGCCACGTGCAGCAGGTGGACGACGAACGGCGTCACCCGGCGGCGACGCATGGGTGAGAAGAAGCTGACGCGCGTCGCGGCCTGCAGGTCGTGGAGCAACGCAAGGACGAGAACCCGTTGGACGACCGTGGCGTTGGCGCGCTCGCGGCCGCCCTTGGTCAGCCGGAGGCCGGACCCGAGGAACGAGCGGCGCACTCCGGTGACCGTCAGCATCTCCTTCTTGAACCACCTGAACCGGTAGCTCGCCCACAGACGCATCCCGAACACCAGCCGGGAGGCGGCGAGCAAGGGCCGGGCGATGAGGGCGCCGCTGACCGGACCGATCCCGACCTTCTCCAGCCAGGAGGCGAGAGGCTCCAGCCAACCCGCCGGGGCGCCGAGCTCGCCGCGACGGGCGTAGAGCGCATCGCGCAGCTGGCGGCTCCGCTCGGGCTCGGTGGCGGCCGGCGTGGTGGCGTCGAGGACGTGGCGGACGGTCCAGTAGCGCGGCAAGCGCAGGCCGAGAACGCCGTGCATTCCCCGCAGACCGCCGGGCAGGGACTGGCCCAGCTCGTCGGCCATCTGGTCAAGAAGTCCTGTGTCGGCATCGGGCGCCGATCCCGATCCCGATCCCGATCCCGAGCAGTCGAACACGACGTGGGGGACGCTTGGGCGCCCGTCGATGATCAGCCGCGCGGCGTAGCCCCGCACGAGCTCGTCCGCGTGCACCCCGGTGATCAGCATCGTCGGGAGCCGCGGATCGCGCCGAGGCCGTCGGCGCGCCAGTTTGTCCAGCTGCTCGACGAGTGTGGCGACCCCGTCGACCGGAACGATGTCGACAGGGTCGTGAGGCGCAGTCCGCTGCATGAGGTTCCGATCCACCGCGATCAGCACGGCGTTCGGGCACACGGCCGCTCCGCCCGCCCCGGAGCACGGAGATTAGTAGTGGAACCCGTACTTATCGGGGTCGGGTCAGCTTTTCGAACACCACCGCGTCAGCCACCGGCAGCAACCCGCCGGTGATCGTCGTCGTGAAGGGACAAGACCACGGATTTCCTGGAACGTTCTCGGGGCCGGTAGGTGTCTGTACGGCGTGCAAGCGATGGCGGAGAGATCCATGGGCTTCGAGGCCTTCTACAGAGCTGAGAGACCCGACATCCTGCGGGCCGTGATCATGGCGCTCGACGACCGTGACCTGGCCTTGGACTGCGTCGACGAGGCTTTGGTCCGGGCGTACGAACGCTGGGATTCGCTCGAGTCGATGACCAACCCGGCCGGATGGGTGTTCCGGGTGGCCGTGAACTGCGGCCTCAACCGGCACCGACGGCGACGATTGGAACGGTTGCGGCCGTTGCGACCGGACCCCCGGTCGTCCGACCTCGACGGGGTTGCCGATCCGGCGATGGCCCGAGCGCTCGCCCGGTTGTCGGTCGAGCAACGGACCGTCGTCATCCTCCGCTACCACCTCGACTGGACGATCGAGCAGGTCGCCACCGCCCTCGACATCTCCGCGGGCACCGTGAAGAGCAGGTTGCACCGGGCGCTGCGCCGCCTCGAAACCCTTCTGGGAGGCCAGAATGACCACGCCCATTGAGGAACGGCTCCGAGCCCACCTGGCCGACGTCGCCGCCAGGGACCGGCTCCCCGGCTCCGACACGTCGACGGCGTTCACGGCGTTCCAGCAGTCGCGCGACGAGGCCGGCACGGTCCCTCGGCGTTGGTCCGACCACGCGTGGCCCGTGCGGCCGGCGATGATCGCCGCGGCGGTCCTGGTCGTGTGCCTGGTCGTCGGACTGCTCGCGGTGAACCGCGACGGTGACGCGGTGCGCACCGGCCCCGGCACCGACCCGACGAACCCGCAGCCGACCACCCCGACCACGGTGCCCGACGCCTCCGGCGGCCCCACGGCGACGCCGCCGGCCACGGCGGGATCCAGCACCACGGCGGCACCCCCTCCGGAGTCCACGACATCGGTCGTGGTCGGTCCGTCCGGTCCCCTCGGGTGGTGGGACGGCAGCTCGTGGAGGGCGCCGGACAGCGGCGACCTGCCCGTCTCCGGCGACGAGGAGTACACGATCGTCGGCCTCGACCCCGAAGTCACCACGGGCACCGGTGGGTGGGGCGACGGCTGCGGGATCTCCGAGCCACCCGGGAGCGTCGTCGAGGTCGCCCTGCCCCAGGACGACGACTGGCGTACGCCCACGCCGATGGCGGTCACGGGCGTCGAGAACCCGCGGCCTCGTCCGGTGCGCCGGCTAGCGACCTCCAACGAGGTCTACCAGGCCGCAGCGGCCGAGGTCCTGGCCGGACTGGGCATCGACGATGCCGAACCCGAGGTCGTGCAGGCGATCGCCGCCGATCTCGACGGCGACGGCACCGACGAGGTCGTCGTGGTCGCCGAGCAGGCCCGGGACACCGCGGACAACTACGGCGGTGCCGGCGACTACTCGGTGGCCTTCGTGCGCCAGGTCGTCGACGGCGCGGTGACGACGGCGACGTTCCAGGTGTCCCTGGGCCGTGACACCCCCGAGCTGGTGCCGCCGCGGGACATGGACGTGGTGCGGGTGGCCGCGATCGCCGACTTCAACGGCGACGGGCGCATGGAGATCGGCACCGAGCTGCACTTCTGGGAGGGTTCGACCATGGCGGTCCACGAGCTGGCCGCCGACGGAGCGATCCGCAAGGTCCTGAACAGCACCTGCTGACGACGCGGGAGCTGGCGAGCAGCCAGGACACGTGACCGGCGCCGCCCCGTTGGGCGGCGCCGGTCACGATCGTTCAGCCATCCCTCGTCTCGCCTGGTATCCCCCAAGTGCGGTTCGGTGCCAGCGCGCTCGGAGGGACTCGAACCCCCAACCTTCTGATCCGTATCTGCGTCAGCTTTCCGGCCCGCCGCCGACCTCGTCGACGAAGGCCGCCAGCTGGTCGGCTGCAGAATGGTCGGAGGCCTCCCGGTCGAGCTCGAGGGTGCGGCGACCGCTCGGGCCCTCGATCGTGATGCGGATGGGTCCTGCATCACCTGTCGTCAGCATGCGACGGGCCCGTGTGACGACCTGCCGCAGGATTTCGGGGGCGGTCACGACGGTCACGATGCTGGCGCCCGTCTCGATGCCGTCGACGGCGAGGCGGAAGAGGTCGCCGGCCAGGCCGCGGGGTGAGCGTGCCGGCGCGGCGACCCCGCCGTCGATGAGATCCCGCGCCAGGGACTCGGGGAACGCCATCCGCACCGCCTTCGCCATGGTTCCAGCATGGCACCTGCAGTAGGCGTCCCAGCACCGGCCGGCGTGGTGTACTGGTCCCCGATCGATGGCGGAGAAGGCGGGATGTGGGAACGGGCCCTCGACGCGGTGAAGGCCTGGGAGGCCGACAACGACGACGCCGACCAGTTGGATCGGCATGTCACGGAGCTCCACGGGGCCCTCGACTCCCAACGGGTTCCTGCGGAGCAACGAGCTGGTGCCCGCTATCACCTGGGCCAGGCACTGCGCCGGCGTTACATCGCCGCGACTGGCCGCGCTGACCTCGACGCCGCCATCGGCGAGCTACGGGCTGCCGTCGAGGCGACGTCTGACGATGACCCGGACTATTCGGGTCGGGCGACGGCGCTGGCGGCGCTCCTCGTGGCCAGAGGGAGCGGTGATGGCGATCGGGCCGGCGTCGAAGCGGGCGTCGGCCTCGCCCGCCACATCGTCGACAGCGGACGTCGGCACCAGCAGCCGGTGGGCCCGGCGCTCAACGCCCTTGCGATCGGGCTGGTGACACTGTCCGAGGCCTTCGGCGTCACCAGCGAGGTCGATGCGGCGATCACCGTCGCTCGGTCCGCCTTGGCCGAGGAGTTGGAGGCGGGCGACCGTGTCGACGCTCTGTTGCACCTTGGCACTGCGCTTGCCGTACGTCACCGGGCACGTGGGGAGATCTCGGATATCGAGCAGGCGGTGGAGCAACTGCGAGGCGCCGTCGATCTGACCGAGGAAAGCATGGTCCAGCGCCCCCTCGTCCTCAGCCGACTCGTGTTTGCCCTCCTGCAGCGGTTCGAGGCAACCGAGGACCGCGCCGACCTCGACGAGGCGGTGGAGTGGGGGCGAGTGGCGGCCGCGGCAACGACCCCTGGGCACTTGCTGGCCGCACCCATGCACCTGGCGCTGGCCTTGGCCCTCAGCGAGCGGTGGGAGGCTCCGAGGAGCCGGCCGGACCTGGACGAAGCGATCGCAGCAGCGTGGGTGGCCTGGGAGGGAATGCCGGTCGACAACCCGGAGAGGGAGAGCGCCGGGGGGCTCCTCACTCAGCTCACCTGGTCGAAGGCGCACCACTGGTACGGCGCCGAGGCACTCGACGAGGTCATCCGGGCCGAGCGAGCCGTCGGTGGCGAAGGTTCGAGCGACCTGCTGTCGGCTCAGGGCCTGCGGGCAGCTCTGACCGGCGACGGCGATGCCCACGACCAGGTGGTGGCCTCGCTGCGGGCAGCCATTGGCAGCGCTCCCGACGACGCCTCACGTGCCGAACTGGTCGCGGAGCTGGGCACGATCCTGCTGTCCCGGGCGACACCCGACTCGGTGGCCTCCGGCCTGGAGCTGCTGGAAGAGGCCCTGGTCCAGCTTCCGCTCGACAGCTCCAAGCGGTCGGGCCTGTCGTTGATGGTCGCTGGAGGCCTGGCTCTGCGGGCCGGCAACACCGGCAGTCGCGACGACGCCGAGACGGCCGTGTCACTGGCCATGGAGGCGATCGAGCACCACCGGGGCTCGACCCTGGAAGCCACTGCGTACAACACGGCCGGTACCGCGCTGACGGTGCGCTACCAGCTCCTGGGCCACCGGGCCGACATCGAGGCCGCGGTCGTCAACTTTCGGACCGCGGTCGACCAGACACCCGGTGACGACCCCACCCGTTCCACTCCGCTGGCGGGCTTGAGCCAAGCCCTGCTGCAACTCCACCGACTCACCGGCGACGAGGGCGCGCTGATCACATGCATCCAAGCCGCCGAGGCAGCCGTCGTGGCAGCGTTCCCCCAACACCAGTCGATCGCGCGGTTGCAGCTGGCCGCGGCGTTGCAGGCGCGCGCCGACCACAGCGGCGATCCCCGTGACGCCCAACAGGCGGAGAAGCTCGAGCAGCAGGCACAGCGACTGAGCCAGCTGCAGTCGCTGCCGGTGCAGGCCGAGCAGTGGGAGACGATCAACAGGAACCACCTCGCCCGCTACCACCACACCGGCGAGATACGTCACCTCGACGAGGCGATCCAGATCTACCGCCGGGCCCTGGCCCGCTTGTCGGAGGCGGTGCCGGAGCGGGCCCGGCTTCTCGTCTGTCTGTCACAGTGCCTGCTGGCGCGGCACGAGCGCACCCGGCGACCCGACGACATCGACGCCGCGGTGGGAGCCGCCGAGGAGGCCATCGACCTCCAGGCCTCACCACGGCAGCAGGCCATCACCCGAGGCGTGCTCGGCCAAGCTCGGAGCGCCCGCTTCGAGGCGACCGGTGATCTTGCCGAGATCGAGAGGGCCATCGACGAACTGCGGAAGGCGGACGCCACGCTCGTCGAGGAAGGCGGCGTCCGCGTCGTCGCACTCGGCGCGCTGTCCACTGCGCTGGTCCGCCAGTCGGAGCGAACGGGTGACATCGCCGCCGTCCACGGGGCGGTGGCGGCGGCCCAGATGGCCTGCGATCTCCCCGACGTCGCGGTCGAGTTGCGTCCTGCCTGCCTGACCGGTCTGGCCACGGCACAGTGGAACCGATACCTCGCTCTGGGTGACGACGGCGATCTCGACAGCGCCGTCGCCCACCAGACGCAGGCACTGGCCCTCGTCCCCCCTGCCAGTCCTGCCCGGTTCATGCACCTCCACAACCTGGGGGGCTTGCTGCTGCAGCGCCACGACCGTTCGGGGGAGCTCGCCGATCTCGATGCCGCCATCGCCGTCAGCGAACAGGCGCTCGATCTCCTCCCGAGGCAGCACCCCGACCGCCCGGGGGTCGAGTCGGGTCGGGCCATCCTGCTCCTGGAGCGTGCCGGCGCCACCGACGATGTAGCGACCCTGCAGCAGTCGGTCGCCGCGGGACGACGCTCGATGGAACGCAGCCAAGGCGCCGCTCGGGCGTCAGGTCAGCACGTGTACGCCCAGGCCTTGCTGACCCACGCGGAGGCGGCGGGCGGCGGCATCTACCTGTGGCGGGCACTACGGGCCTTGAAGGCCAGCCTCCGCAGCACTCCCGAGCACCATCCCCTGCGGGCGGCACGGCTCTCGACGTTGGCTGCGGCCCTCGAGCTGCGGTACCGCCGCTCAGAGCGACGGCGTCATCGCCGCGCGGCGTTGGCCGCGGCGGACGAGGCGGCCGCGTCGGTCACGGCATCGAGCGAGGTCCGGCTGCGCGCGTGCCAGATGAGCGGTCACCTCCACCACCTCACCGGCAACACGGCCCACGCCGCGGCGGCGTACCGGACCGCGGTCGAAGAGGTGCTCCCCCTGCTCGCCTGGCGCGGCCTCGGTCTGGTGTCTCGCGAGAACCGCCTGCGCGACTTCCCCGGCCTGGCCTCCGACGCTGCCGCCGTCGCCCTCGACGCCGGCGACCCGGCACGGGCACTGCGACTGCTCGAGCAGGGCCGAACCCTCATCTGGTCCCAGCTGCTCGACGCCCGAACCGACCGCTCACGACTCGCCGCGGAGCATCCGGAGCTGTGTCGGCGCCTCGACCACCTGGTCGCCGAGCTCGCCGACACCGACGACGGGTTCGGTCGGTCCCTCAGCGCCGGCGCCACGGTGCCGGGCGCCACGCCCTACCGCCAGGACGTCGAGTACCGCTGGCAACTGCACCGCGACCACGAAGAACTGCTCGCCGAGGTCCGGCAGCAGCCCGGCTTCGAGGACTTCCTGGCTGCCCCTGAGTTGGCCACACTCCGCCGCTCCGCCGCCCGAGGCCCAGTCGTGGTGGTCAACGTCAGCGCCTACCGGTGCGACGCCCTACTGCTCACACCCGACCATGACGACGTCCGCGTCGTCCGCCTGCCGGCGCTCGACGCAACCGACGTCGAATCCCGGGCCCAGTCCTTCGCCGCCGCCGTCGACACCGTCGACACCACGATCGACCCGCCGTCGTTGACCGCCGCGTCCAGCCACATCACCGACACGATGACCTGGCTGTGGCACGCCATCGCACAACCCGTGCTCGACCACCTCGACCTGCCACCGGGAGAAGGCGATGCCCTGCCACGGCTCTGGTGGTGCCCCACCGGACAGCTGGCGCGGCTCCCCCTCCACGCTGCTGGCGACTCCACGACCCAGGACTGGGTCGGCGGCCGGGTCATCCCCTCGTACACGCCAACCCTCGGGACGCTCGTCCGCAACTGTGACCACGAGGCGGACGGCATCGAGGACGTCGACGACCCGCCGACCGGAGCCCTGATCGTCGGCGTGGCCGATGCACCGCCCATCGACGGCACGACCTTTTCCACCTTGAGCAGTGTTCGGGAAGAGGTCGAGCTCGTCGCACGTCACCTGGCAGGACCCCACACGATCCTTCAAGCCGCCGACGCCACCCGGGAGCGCATACTCGAGGCACTCCGGCACCACACCCTCCTGCACTTCGCATGCCACGGCCACCAGCACGTCACCAACCCGGCAGCCAGCTACCTCGCAGTCGCCGACGGCCCCCTCCGGCTGCAGGAGATCGTCGGTCAACTGAGGAACAACACCCAACTGGCGTTCCTCTCCGCCTGCGACACCGCACAAGGCCACCCCGACCTGGCAGACGAAACGCTGCACCTCGCAGCAGCCTTCGGATTCTCCGGCGCCCGCCACATCATCGGCACTCTCTGGTCGATCGACGACGCCACCGCACCGACCATCGCCCGCGACACCTATGCCGCCATCGCCGCCGCCCACGACGAGGCCGGGTTCGACGGCACCGCAGTCGCCCTCCATCACGCCATCGGCCGCCTGCGGCAACGGCCCGACACGTCCGCACCGGTCCACTGGGCCTCCTACGCCCACTTCGGGTCCTAGAGCGGGAGAACAAGATCTTCCTGACAGTCCCTGCGGATCTCGCCGTCGTCGCACGTCGCTCCGGGGCAGTCTGTTGGTGTGGACGCCGACGATCGCAAGATGCTCAATGATGCGTTGCACGCCAGCCGCCGATCGGGCTTCAGGATGTTTCCCACCATCCCCTCGTCGGTCCATCGCCTTTGGACGGCGTGGGAGCGCAGCCTGAGCACCGGATGGGTCAGCCGTGGCCAGGTGCGTCGAAGCCGTGCCAGCCTCGAGTCGCAGGGCTTCATGGTGGCGACCCGGCTCAGCGCCCGCCGGTGGAAGCTGGTCACTCTCTCCGCCAGCCGCCGGGAGCCGGGTGGCGGCAGCGGGGCGGTGTTCCTGGACCCCTGGTTGGTGGTCAAGGCAATGGCAGTGTGGACGGGGTGGGGAACCACCAGTTGGCCGCAGAGGGATGACACGAGGCTGGCTGGGGCGTTCGGAGACGACCTCGCCCTCGACGTGCTCCCTGTGCTGAAGGACCTCGAGGATGACTTCTACCTATCGGAGGCCCGCCATGTCGCCCACACCCCGATCGAGATGAGAGACATGGCAACGGCGGAGTTCCGGCAGCGGCACCCGGAGGCGGCCGAGGAGATCGTGAAGCCGCTGGCCTGGTGCTACACGTTCGACTACAAGTAGCGATCGGTCGGCGCGACGACAGATGGCCGCCTCGGACGTGTTGTGGCCACCGATGACTCCGCGGCTCGGGCGTGGTCCCATGGGGTATGACGATGACGCCGGCGCAGGGAAGATGTGTGGAGGTCGACGGCCTGTCGATCTACTACGAGCTGCGCGGCGAGGGGCCGCCGCTCGTGCTGCTGCACGGCGGGCTCCTCACCATCGAGGTCGCCTTCGGTGACGTGCTGGCCGCGCTCGCCGAGCGGCACGAGGTGCTGCCCGACGCCCGGCTGGCGGTCGTCCCCGGCGCAACCCATGTCGGCCTGCTCCACGAGACGGACCTCGTCATGCCGATCCTTCGCCGCTTCCTCGACACCTGAACGGTGCGGTGGCCGTCGGTCGTTACGGTCCTGTTCGTGACCTTCACGCTGTTGCCCGCCGTCGACGTGGCCGACGGTCGAGCCGTCCGGCTCGTCCAGGGCAACGCCGGCACCGAGACCGCCTACGGCGACCCGCGCGACGCGGCGCTCGCGTGGCAGGCCGGTGGAGCGGAGTGGATCCACCTGGTCGACCTGGACGCGGCGTTCGGTCGCGGCTCCAACGCGACGCTGCTCGCAGCCGTGATCGGGGAGCTGGACGTCAACGTGGAGCTGTCGGGCGGCATCCGCGGCGACGCCTCGCTGGAGAGAGCGCTGTCCACCGGCTGTGAGCGGGTCAACCTCGGCACGGCGGCGCTGGAGAACCCGGCGTGGTGCTCACGGGCGATCGCCGCGCACGGCGAGCGAGTCGCGGTCAGCCTCGACGTGCGCGTCGTCGAGGATCCGGGCGGCTCGGCGCAGCACCGGCTCGCCGCCCGTGGCGGGACCGCCGACGGCGGCAACCTGTGGGAGACCCTCGAGCGCCTGGACAGGGACGGCTGCGCCCGTTACGTCGTCACCGACGTGAGCAGGGACGGCATGCTGCGCGGCCCCAACGTGGAGCTCTACCGGGCGGTAGCCCGCGCCACCGCTGCCCCGGTGATCACCTCCGGCGGGATCTCCTCCATCGAGGACCTCGTCGTCCTGGCCGAGGCCGCCGCCGCGGGCGCGAACCTGGAGGGCTCGATCGTCGGGACGGCGCTCAACGCCGGCCGATTCACCCTGCCCGAGGCGCTCGAGGCGATGCGGCGGATCGACGAGGCCGTGCGATCCGTCGACTGAACACCTGACGCCTCGACGGGACGTGCCCTGGCGTCGGGGACGACGCTCGCGATCAGGGGCAGGAGCTCTCGGTGGGTGTCGCGTCGGGGCCGGTGACGACGTCGTAGGTGTCGGCGCAGACGGTCGCGGTGACGTTCCAGCCGGAGCCCTGTCGGGTCGGTTCGACCTCCGCGATGCCGGTGCCGCCCACGAGGGGCCGCTCGTCGCCGGGGATCCACAGCTCGAGCACCGCGCCGGGGGTGGCGTCCTCGGCGCGGAGCTCCAGGGTGGCGGCGTCGCCGTCGACGGCCAGTGCCGTGATCCACCCGGGCGCGAACCGGACCGCCGGGCGGGTCAGCACGTCCCGCCAGGCGGGCACCACGCCGTCGTCGCGGGCGCCGCCGTCGATGCAGCCGGTCACCCGGTACTGGCGGATCTCGTCGGGAGCCGCCATCCCGGCATCGGTGATCTGGTGGGGGTCGCCGCAGCCGTTGTTCCACTGCCACCAGGCGCTGCCCACCGGGACGACGCCCGTCCCACCGCCGGCGAGGGCACCGTCCTCCCGGGCGGCGAACCGCTCGACGCGCTCGACCACCTCGGGCCGTTCGGCGGGGTCGTCCCACCAGCCGTACTCACCCACCCACACGCTGGTGTCCCACCCGTCGGCGAGCGACAGCATCACGTCCCAGTTCTGGTCGACCGTGAGGAGCTCGACGATGGAGCCGCCGTAGATGTGCGGGGCGAAGACCAGGCCGGGATCGTCGGAGAAGGCGGCGGGCGGCGGGTTGCCGGCCACGCTGTGCTCGAAGTAGATCGGCCGCGGATCGATGCCGGCGGCCTGCTCGCCCTGCCGGATCGCGTCGATCGCCCGGCCGTAGTAGTCGCCCAGGGCCGGGAACTCCGAGAGCAGCCCGCCGACCGGCGCGGTCGGGCCCTGGCCGTGGCCCGGCTCGTTCAGCAGGTCGTAGCCGGCGACCGACGGTTCGTCGGCGAGCTCGGTGGCCAGGTGCTCCCACACGTCGACGAGGTGGGTCTGGATGCCGTCGGTGTCGCGGTAGAAGCGGTCCCAGGCCTCGACGACGAGGTCGCTGCCGGGCTTGGCCTCGCCCTCGGCCACCCGGCAGGAGCTCACGTCGGCCTCGGGCGTGGCCCAGGCCGGCGCACCGTCCCAGCCGTTGGCGGGCTCGCGACCGGCCGGGCACTCGACCCCGGCCGGCGTGGCCACGAACGGCCCCCAGGCGTCCTGGTGCATGTCGACCACCGTGTAGAGCCCCCGCTCGCCGGCCGATCGCACCTGCGTGCGGATCTCCTCTACGTAGGCATCGTCGATCTCGCCCCGCTCGGGCTCCAGGCGCGACCACGAGACGAGGAGGCGCACCACGTTGAAGCCCTCGTCCGCGATCTGGTCCCACGTCGCCTCGGTCACCGGCAACGTCGGATCGAGGTCCGCGTTGGCCCGGGCGTACTCCGCCAGCCCGTTGAGGTTCACCCCCCGCAGGACGACCTGGCGACCGTCCTCGTCGAACACCCCCGGACGATCACCCCGCTCGGCGTGCAACCGGGGCAGAGGAACGGTGTCCACCACCTCGGGACCAGGCGCCGCCTCCTCATCACCACCACCGTCGCCGCTGCACCCCGCTGCCACCAGCACCAGCACCAGCGTCACGGCCGCCGCCAGCACCCCACGCGCTCCCCCAGTCCCCATCGGGCGCAAACTACGGCGCCGCCACCCCCGAGGCGAGACGCACACCTGGATCGGGCGGACGCCGGGGCGTGGCCGCTCCCGGCTCGGTGGTCGGGCGGTCGCTCTGGGTGTCCGCCCGGGGGACGCGGTGGTGGTAGGGATGGGGACATGTCGACCACCCCCGCCCGGACCGGGCCGGCCGAGCTGGGCGCGTTCGGGAGCGAGGAGGCCGACCTCGCGCTGCGGGCCGACATCCGGCGGCTCGGGCGGTTGCTGGGCGAGACACTGGCCCGGCAGGTCGGTCCGGAGCTCCTCGACGGGGTGGAAGCGGTGCGCCGGCTCACCCGGGTCGACTCTGGAAACACAGCCGCGGCGCTGCTGCGGGACGTCGACCCCACCACCGCCGGTCACCTGGTGCGGGCGTTCAGCGCGTTCTTCCACCTGGCCAACGTGGCCGAGCAGGTCCACAGGGGCCGGGAGCTGCGACGGCTGCGCACGGACGACGGTGGTTCCCTGGCCGAGACCGCGCGACGGATCGAGGCGCGGAACCTGTCGGCCGAGGAGGTGGCGGTCGGTGCCGCCTCGCTCGCGGTCCGCCCGGTGTTCACCGCCCACCCGACCGAGGCGGCCCGCCGCTCCCGCTTGACCAAGCTGCGCGAGGTGGCCGACCTGCTCGACGCCGAGGCGGCCGAGCTGGCCACCACCGGTGGGCCCCGCACCGTCGAGGCCACCGACCGCCGGTTGGGTCAGGTGATCGACCTGCTGTGGCTCACCGACGAGCTGCGGCTGAGCCGGCCCGAGCCCGTCGACGAGGCGCGGAACGCGGTCTACCACCTCGTGGAGCTGGAGGCGTCGGGCCTGCCGGAGGTGCTGGCCGACCTCGACCGGACGCTGGCCGGGCTCGGTGCCCGGCAACCCCCGGGTTCCCGGCCCTTGACCTTCGGGAGCTGGATCGGCGGCGACCGGGACGGCAACCCGAACGTGTCGCCGGAGATGACCATGCAGGTGCTGCTGCTCCAGCACGAGCACGGCATCCGGGGGGTCGAGCGGATCGTCGACGACCTCATCGAGGAGCTGAGCGTGTCCGACGCGGTGGCCCCGGCCACCGACGAGCTGGCGGCCAGCCTGGCCGCCGACCTCGACGCCCTCCCCGAGGTGGAGGATCGGTTCCGGCGGATCAACGCCGAGGAGCCCTACCGGCTCAAGCTCACGTGCATCCGGGCCAAGCTCGGCCGCACCCGCCGCCGGCTGGCCGACGCCGGCCCGCACGCACCGGGGGCCGACTACCTGGGCTCGGACGATCTGGTCGCCGACCTCGACCTGCTGCGGCGCTCGCTCGACGAGCACGGCGGCCCGCTGGTGTCCGACCTGGTGGCGGGCGCGGTCCGCGTGGTGGCGGCCACCGGGCTGCACCTGGCGACCCTCGACGTCCGCGAGCACGCCGACGCCCACCACGCGGCCCTCGACGCGCTCTACCGGGCGGTGGGCGAGGCGCCGGGCTACGCCTCGCTCGACCACGGCGATCGCACCCGGCACCTGGTCGCCGAGCTCGACGGGCGGCGGCCCCTGCAGGGGCCGTCGACGACGCTCGAGCCCGAAGCCCAGCAGGTCACCGACGTGTTCGCCACGATCCGCGAGGCCCTCGACCGGTTCGGTCCCGAGGTGGTCGAGACCTACATCGTGTCGATGACCCAGGGCGTGGACGACCTCCTGGCCGCCGTGGTCCTGGCCCGGGAGGCGGGGCTGGTCGACCCGGTCGCCGGCACCGCCCGCATCGGGTTCGCACCGCTCCTGGAACAGGTCGACGACCTGCTGGGCGCCGGGCGCTTCCTCGACGACCTGCTGTCGATCCCGGGCTACCGGCGGCTGGTCGATGCCCGAGGCGGCGTGCAGGAGGTGATGCTGGGCTACTCGGACTCCAACAAGGACGCCGGGGTGGCCACCAGCCAGTGGCAGATCCACCAGGCCCAGCGGGCGCTGCGGGACACCGCCGCCCGGCACGGGGTGCGGCTCCGGCTCTTCCACGGCCGGGGCGGAGCGGTCGGTCGAGGCGGTGGGCCGACCCACGATGCGATCCTCGCCCAGCCATGGGGGACGCTCGACGGCGCGATGAAGGTCACCGAGCAGGGCGAGGTGATCAGCGACAAGTACCTGCTGCCCACACTGGCTCGCGAGAACCTGGAGCTGACCGTGAGCGCCGTGCTCGAGGCGAGCGTGCTGCACACGTCGCCGCGGCTGCCGGCCGAGGCGCTGGCCCGGTGGGACGCCACGATGGACCGGGTGAGCGACGCCGCGTGCGACGCCTACCGCCGGCTCGTCGACGACCCCGAGCTACCGGCCTACTTCCTGGCCACCACGCCCACCGAGCTGCTGACGTCGTTGAACATCGGCTCGCGCCCCGCCCGCCGGCCCGACGCCGGGGCCGGCCTGGGTGGCCTCCGGGCGATCCCGTGGGTGTTCGGCTGGACCCAGTCCCGACAGATCATCCCCGGCTGGTTCGGGGTCGGGACCGGTCTGGCCGCCGCCCGGGAGGCCGGGCTCGGCGACTCGCTCACCGAGATGCTCGACCGCTGGTTCTGGTTCTCGACGTTCGTGTCCAACGTCGAGATGACCCTCGCCAAGACCGATATGTCGATCAGCCGGCGCTACGTCGAACGGCTCGTCGACCAGCGGGGCCACCGGCTGCTCGACGTCATCGAGGAAGAGCACGAGCGGACCGTGGCCGAGGTCCTCCGGCTCACCGGCGAGGCCGAGCTGCTCGACCGCCAGCCGCTGCTGCAGCGCACGTTGGCGGTGCGCGACCGCTACCTCCTCCCGCTGCACCAGCTGCAGATCGAGCTCCTGGCCCGCCACCGGTGGGCGGTGGGCGCCGGCGACGACATCGACCCCGCGCTCGTGCGCTCGCTGCTGCTCACGGTCAACGGCATCGCCGCCGGCCTCCGCAACACCGGCTGACGTGGGTCAGGTCCGTGTGAGGGCGGCGACCCCGTCGAGCCGGGCCAGCTTGTGGGGGTTGCGGACGGCATAGATGCGGGTGATGCGCCCGTTCTCGACGGCGAGGCTCACGGCGGTGTCGAGCTGCCCCCCGATGTCGATCCGGATGGCGGGTGACCCGTTGAGCCAGACGGCGGTCGCCTCGAAGTCCACGGAGCGGAGACCCTTGATCAGGAAGCCCGCCACCCGTTCCGCACCCTGGATCGGACGACGGGCCGCGGCGACGAAGCCCCCGCCGTCGGCGGCGATGACCACGTCGGGCGCCAGGACGTCGAGGAGGCTCTGCAGGTCGCCGTGCCGGACGGCGGCGAGGAACCGGTCCACGGCCTCCTGCTGCTCGGTCGTGCTGACTGCCACGCGCGGGCGCCGAGCGGCGACGTGGTCGCGTGCCCGGTGGGCGATCTGGCGGACGGCGGCAGGGGACTTGCCGACGGCCTCGGCGATCTCGTCGTAGGGGATGTCGAACACCTCGCGCAGCACGAACACGGCACGCTCGGCCGGACCGAGGGTCTCGAGCACGGTGAGCATCGCGATCGACACGCTGTCGGCGAGCTCGACGTCGGCGGCCACGTCGGGGCTCGTCAACAGCGGCTCCGGCAACCACTCGCCGACGTAGTCCTCGCGCCGCCGCGCCACCGACCGCAGCCGGTTCAACGCCTGACGGGTGACGATGCGGACCAGGTAGGCCCGCGGGTCGCGCACCGCCGCCTGGTCGACATCGGCCCACCGCAGCCAGGTCTCCTGGACGAGGTCCTCGGCGTCGGCCGCGGAGCCGAGCATCTCGTAGGCCACGGTGAACAGCAGGCTCCGGTGGCGGGCGAACGCATCCTCGCTCATGCCGACTTCGCGTACCCCGCCGAGCGTTGCGCCAAAGGCAGCGCGCAGACCTTGGAGAACCCTTGGGACTCGATCCCCATCGCGATGTTGCCCCTCGTCGTCAGGTTCGCGAACCCGACCACGGCCGTGAGCTCCACCAGGGCCGGCGCACCGAGCTGCTCGAGCAGCCGGGCCGACATCTCGTCGGTGACCTGCAGGGGCGTCTCGGTCATCGCCTCGGCGTACTCCATCACCTCGCGCTCGAGCGGCGTGAACACCGTCGACTCACGCCAACGGGGCACCTCGCTGGCCTTCACCTCGTCGAGGCCCTCGTTGTGGGCCTGGAAGTAGTTGAAGTCCAGGCACCACGAGCAGCCGACCTGCGCGGCGACCGCCATGTGGGCGAGCGACTTCAGGTTGGCGTCGAGCTGGTCCCACTTCTGGATCTTGCGGCCGAACGCCATGGAGCTGCTGAGCACCGCTCGGTTCTGCCACATCACCCCTGTCGCCTCGGGCACCTCACCGATCATCTTCCGGCTGAGTCGCTTCAAGAGATACCCGAACGGGCCGGTGATCTCCACCTTGGGAATCCGTGTCGTGCTGGACATGGCAGCTCCTCCTGTCGATCTGTCGATGTGGTCGACATCAAGACACCGCCCGCACCCGATCTGTGACAATCGTGGGGGTCAGCTCGTCGGGGCCGGGCTCCTTGCCACGCCGGTGGATCGATCGCCTCCGGACGGCTGGGACTGGGCTGCCGGGCGTGGCTGGGTCAGGGTTCGGTAGATGTCGAGCACCGATCCGGCGAGGACGTTCCAGTCGTAGCGCCGCGCGGCCGTTCGGGCTCGTCCGGCCAGCGATCCCGCCCGCTGGGGGTCGTCGAGCAGATCGTCGATCGCGGACGCGAGGGCGCGTGGGTCGCCGGGGGTGACGAGGATCCCGGTCTCGCCGTGCTGGATGACGTCGGGGATGCCGTCGACCCGGGTCGCCACGATCGGGACGCCCACGCGCATGGCCTCCACCAACGCCGATCCGAGCTCCTCGTAGACCGACGGCATCACGAGCACGTCGACGTTGGCGAGCACCGCGGGGATCCGGTCGTGGGCGAGGAACCCGGTCACCTGGACACGGTCGGCCAGGTCGAGAGCGCGGATCTCCTGTTCGAGCCGTTGGCGATCGGGTCCGTCGCCGACGAGCAGCGTCTGCACGTTCGGGGTGCGCAGCTGTGCCGCCGCGCGCACGAGCCCGCTCACGCCCTTCTGCGGCGCCAGCCGGCCGACGAAGGCCACCCTCGGTCGGCCGAGGTGCGGGAACGGATCGTCGTGGGGCCCGTCGAACAACCCGAAGTCCACGCCGGAGGGGATCACGTGGAGCCGATCGGGACGGATCCCGTTGCCCTCGAGCAGGCGCGCCAGGCGAGGCGTCAACGTCACCACGGCATCCGCGTGGTGCTCAGCCCAGCGCTCCAACGGCGCCCCCAGCGCCTTGAGCGCCACCGCCCTCGCGTTGGTGACCCGAAGCGTGTGGCTCAGGCTGGTGTGGATGGTCACGACCAGCGGAACACCACGGCGCGCCGCGGCAAGCGCCAGAGGGACGACGGCGAGGTCCTCGGCCAGATGCGCATGCACCAGGTCGACGCTCCCGGCCAGCCGCCACGCCTCCCGCAACGCCGGGACGGACCACATCTGACGGAACGCCGGCACCGGTAGCCCGACACGCACGACCCGCGCCCGCTGACCGACGACATGCTCGGCGGGCGCCCCCGGCGGCCTGGTCGTGACCACCACCTGCTCCACACCCAGCCCGTCGAGGCGACGGGTCAGCTCCGCCGTGTGGTTCTGCATCCCCCCGACAGGATCGAAACGGACCGTCTGATCCCCCAGCGGCGCCTCGAATACCGAGCACAGGCGAAGAACACGCACGAGATCCCTCCCTCCCAACATGTCGGCCGAGTGAACCGGGTCCAACGTCTACGCCTCGGAGGACCACCACGAAGGGATTCGCACGCAGATGTCACCCGGACGCCACCGAACGTTCAACGCCGACGCCTCGGTGTTCACCAGCCGTTGAACCACGGGTCCACCCGGCCAGCACACGCTGCGGCGCCGACGAACCGAAACGGTCGCTCAGCGCACCCTGCTACCCGACGCCCGGGGTCGGGATGTCGCTGGCCGTGAGGGTGGTGAGCTGGTCGTCGGTCGGGTCGTCGATCGCCACCAGGCGGCTCGCCTGGTTGGCCACTGCCGACTCGAACAGGTTGCGCGCCAACCGGCCGTTGCCGAACCCCCGGTCGCGCGGTTGGGCCACCAGCCAGGCCTGCACCGCAGCCCGGGCCGCCTGGTCGAGGCGGTAGCGACCCTCGACGCCGAGCGATTCGACGATCGCCAGCAGCTCGTCGTTGCTGTAGTCGGGGAAGTGGATCGTCCTCGGGAACCTGGACTCCATGCCCGGGTTCGCGTCCACGAGCGTCGCCATCTCCTCGGGGTAACCGGCGAGGATGACGACCACCCGGTCGCGACGGTCCTCGACGAGCTTGACCACGGTGTCGATGGCCTCGCGCCCGAAGTCGTTCTCGCCGCCCCTGGCCAGGCTGTAGGCCTCGTCGATCAGCAGGACGCCCTGATCGGCCTGGTCGAAGGCGTCGACGACCCGCTTGGCGGTCTGACCGACGAACCCCGCCACGAGCCCGGCCCGGTCGGTCTCCACCAGATGGCCCCGCTCGACCACGCCCAGGGTCCAGTAGATCTGGGCCAACAGGCGAGCCACCGTCGTCTTCCCCGTGCCGGGGTTGCCGGTGAAGATCAGGTGGCGGCTCTGATCGGCGACGGGCAGGTCCCGCTCCCGGCGGATCTCCTGGACGCGCAGGAGGTTGGCGACCAGGCGCACCTCGCGCTTGGCCCCTTCCAAGCCGATGAGGGCATCGAGCTCGGCCAGCAGGTCCTCGAGCTCGCGGGCTGGGGGCGGCACAGCGGGCACCGCCGCCGGCTCCGGCCCGGCAGCCGTCGCGGTGCCCCCGGCCTTCGGCGCGTTCCCGATGGTCCGATGCACCATGGCCCGGAACCGATCGATGGCCTCGAGCTCGGACGGGGACGGCAGCAGGTCGACGGACGCCACGACGTAGCCGATCTGGGTGCCGAGCCGGCCGTAGCGGACCGCGCGGTCACCACCGTCACGAGCGTCGGCCGCGACGAGCAGGCCGAGCAACGCCGAGGGCTCGTCGAAGACCGAGCGACGCCCGACCAGCAGACCGGCGTCCCGCAGGTCGGCCGGCGCGGCCTGGCCAAGCTGGGTGGGCATGCGGTGACCGAAGACCGAGATCAGATCCCACAGCTCGTCGTCGCCGTGGCGTTCGTCGGCGTCGACGAACCCGCACGTCAGGTTGTAGGCGTCGACCACGACGTCCGAGCGCAGCCGGCCGACGTCGACGCCGGCGACCTCGGCGGCCAGCTCCTCGATGACGGGCAGGAGGTGGTCGACGAACGCGTCCACCGCCTCGTCGAGCGTCGAGGCCCTGGTCATCCGAGCCATCGCATCACCAGGACCTGCCCGCCACCGGGGTCCTGTCACGTCGGTGTTCGCTCATCGGTCACATCTTCCCGCCCCGGGGTGTCATCGGTACAGACACGTATCCGTCCCGACATCGCAGGGGAAGACCCATGAGTACCGATCCCGCCACCACGATCGCCGCCGACCTGCCCCTGGCCACCGGCACCTGGCCGCTCGACGCCATGCACTCGGGCGTCCACTTCAAGGTCCGCCACATCGGCCTGTCCAACGTGCGCGGCCGGTTCAACCGCTTCGACGCCACGCTCAGCGTCGGCGAGACCCTGGCCGACACCCGGGTCGAGGCCACGATCGAGATGTCCTCGGTCGACACCAACCAACCCGACCGCGACGCCCATCTGCTCGGCACCGACTTCTTCTCCGCCGACCGGCACCCGCTGATGACGTTCCGCTCCACCGGCATCCGGGCCGCGGGTGACGGCGCGCACGCGCTCGACGGCGACCTGACCATCAACGGCGTCACCCGGCCGGTCACCCTCGACGTCGAGTTCAACGGCGTCGAGACGCACCCCGCCGACGGCACGACCCACGCCGGCTTCTCGGCCACCACCGCGGTCGACCGCGACGACTTCGGCATCGACTTCAACGTGCCGCTGGGCATCGACAGGTTCGCCCTCGGCAAGAGGATCGCGGTCGAGCTCGAGCTCCAGTTCGTGGCGCCCGAGGACTGAGCCGCCACCAGGCGCGCCCCGGGGTTCCCGCCCGGGCGCGCGCCCGCCTGGCGTCCCGTCAGGGGGTCGACACCAGGTGGGGGTCGGGTAGCGCGGCCACGACGACGGGGTCGCCCACCGCGACGCGGCCGGGTCGGGCCGTGGTGCCGTAGACGCCGAGGCGGGCCTTGCGGGCACGGGCGATCGTGCGGAAGACGATCGGGTCGCGCGCCGCGGTCGCCGGGTCGATGTTGACGACGACGCAGCGCTGGTCGCGTGCGTCCACGTGGACGAGGGCGTCGCCGATGCGCAGGGTGCAGCCGGTCCAGTCCTCCTCGGGGAAGGCGGCGCCACGGTGGGCGTGGGCGTCGATCAGGAGGTTCGGCCGGAAGCGCCCCACGTCGAGCGGCCGGCCGGCGAGGACCCCCAGGCCGCCGACGGACTGGCTGGTGATCAGCGAGAGGGGCAGCGTGTCGAAGGTCCCGCGGTCGAGCTTCAACGCCCGCACGCCACCACCCAGCTCGGCGGCCAGCGCCGGGTCGGTCACGTCGAGCTCGGCCCCCGTCGGCGTCGTCACCACGACCGGTGACAGGTTCGGCCGCTCCGGGTCACCGAACCGGGGCCGGTAGCGGACCATGTCCGGGCGCTCGCGGATCGTGAGCCAGGGAAACCCGCTCCCCTCGCCGCGCTCCCGGACGAACCCCCAGCGGCGGTCACCGGCCACGCCGTGCCAGGACACCTCCGCGCTCGGCACCGCATCGGGTGCCATCGACTTGACCGGATAGCGCCACACCGCCGCGACCCGCCCGACCTCAGCGCCAACCCGAACGGGTGATCCGCCCATGGCCTGCCTCCTCGAGACAGGGCACCCTTGGTTGACGGACCGGGACCGAGCGTGGCGGGAACACCCGTCGCAGCACCCCTCGGCCCCCACCGATCGTCCCAGCCGCACCCGCCGCTGTCAACGCCCGGGCGATCCTCTCCGCGGCCGGAGGTCGTGGCTGGTGCGGCCCCTCGGCCGTAGCCTGTGCGGGCGGCGGCCGGAGCTCACCGGGGCAGCAGATCGGCGACCATGGAACTTCTCTTGCTGTCCAACTCCATGAACTTCGGCCGGCCGATGTTCTCGCACGCGGCCGACGCGTTCGTCGACGTCGCGGCGGGCGACCGGGTGACGTTCATCCCGTTCGCGCTGGCGGACTGGGACGACTACGCCGCCCGGGCGATCGCCGCCCTGGGCCGCTTCGGCGTCGACGCCACCTCCGCCCACTACGCCGCCGAACCCGACCGGGCGATCCTCGAGGCGGACGTCGTGATGATGGGCGGCGGGAACACGTTCCGGCTGCTCGATTCGCTCTACGGGCTGGGCGTCATCGACGGCCTGGGCGAGCGGGTGCGCAGCGGCGCCACGCGGTACATGGGAGCCTCCGCCGGCACCAACGTCGCCTGCCCCACCATCCGCACCACCAACGACATGCCGATCTGTCGGCCCCCGCTCTTCGACGCGCTCGGTCTCGTGCCGTTCCAGATCAACCTCCACTACGTCGACGCGGACCCCACGTCGACCCACATGGGCGAGACCCGCGAGGAGCGCATCGAGGAGTTCCTGGAGGAGAACCACTGCCCGGTCCTCGCCCTGTACGAGGGGACCTGGCTGCGGGTCAGTGGCGACCACGCGTCCGTGACCGGGCGTGCCCGCCTGTTCCAGCGCGAGGGCTGCGAGGCGTTCGAGGACGGCGTCGACGTGTCACACCTGCTGGACCTGACAGGTGTCTTCGACGGAGGTGCGCGACCACAACGGGGGGTAAGATTGAGAAGTCACGCCACGCCTTAGTGGGGACCTCTCGTTGACCACCGGCCGCCAGCGGCCGCCGCCACCTGGTCGCCTCCTCTGAGCCCGTCTTGAGGAGAGCAGATGTCCATAGCCTCGCTGCCTGCCAGGCCCCCCACGCCCGCCACGACCGACCGCCGCGCCACCGCGGTGGTCTACTGCGAGGCGAACTTCGGTGCCCTCGACGGCAAGACGGCGAACGGGCTCGTCCGGCACTCGGAGCTCTACGAGATCCTGGCGGTGATCGACAGCGAGAAGCAGGGCCTCGACGCCGGCGAGGTGCTCGACGACGCACCCAACGGGGTGCCCGTGTGTCGCGACCTGCCCGACGCCCTGGCCCAGGCGGGGGTCGTGCCGGACTGGTTCATCTTCGGGATGGCGCCGTCGAGCGGCATGCTGTCGGCGCGTGAGCGGGGTGTCGTCCTCGACGCCATCGGACGCGGGATGCACATCGTCAACGGCCTGCACGAGTTCCTGAACGACGACCCGGAGTTCGTGGCGGCCAGCGCGCTGCACGAGGTCGAGATCCGCGACGTCCGCCGCCCGCGGGCCAAGAAGGACCTGCGGATGTTCAGCGGACGCATCGAGGAGGTGACCTGCCCGCGCATCGCCGTGCTCGGCACGGACGGGGCGATCGGCAAGCGCACCACGGCCACGATCCTGACGCGCGCCCTCAACGATCGCGGCGTCAGGGCGGTCATGATCGGCACCGGCCAGACCGGCCTGATCCAGGGCGCCCGCTACGGCATCGCGCTCGACGCCATCCCCTCGCAGTTCTGCTCCGGCGAGATGGAAGCCACCGTCGTCGAGGCGTTCGAGGGCGAGGACCCCGACGTGATCATCGTCGAGGGCCAGGGCGCGCTGAGCCATCCCGCCTACCTGACCTCCACGTTCATCCTGCGCGGCAGCCGGCCTCAGGGCGTCGTCCTGCAGCACGCGCCCGGCCGCACGCACCTCGGCGACTTCGGCAAGGTGCCCATGCCGACGCCGGCGAGCGAGATCAACCTCATCGAGACGTTCGCCGACACCAAGGTCATCGGCCTGACGATCAACCACGAGAACATGACCGACGCCGAGGTCACCGCCGCCATCGCGATGTACGAGATCGAGCTGGGCGTGCCCGCCACCGATGCGCTGACCCGCTCGCCGGACCGGCTGGTGGAGATGGTCGTCGCCGCCTTCCCGGCGCTGCAGGAGAAGCTCGCCGCCGTCGCCCGATGAAGGCTCCGCGGCTGGAGATCGACCTCCTCAAGCTCCACCACAACGCCCGCACCCTGGTGGAGCGGCTGTCGCCGCGGGGGATCTCGGTCACCGGCATCACCAAGGCGACGCTCGGGTCTCCCGACGTCGCCGGGGCCATGCTGCGAGCCGGCGTGCGCTCGCTCGGCGACTCGCGCATCGAGAACATCGAGCGGCTGCGCGGCGCCGGGGTGACGGCGCCGCTGATCCTCGTCCGCTCGCCGATGCTCAGCCAGGTCGACCGGGTTGTCGCCTCGGCGACCGTGAGCTTCAACACCGAGCTCGACGTGATCACGGCGCTGGCCGCGGCCGCCGAGGCCACGGGACGCACCCACCGCGTGGTGCTCATGGTGGAGCTCGGCGACCTGCGCGAGGGCATCCTGCCCGGCGACCTCATGGGCATGGTGCGCGACGTGCAGCGGCTGCCCGCCGTTGTCCTCGCCGGCATCGGCACCAACCTGGCCTGCCAGAGCGGGGTGTCACCCGACGCGGCGAACATGGGCGAGCTGTCGGCGCTCGCCGGCTCGATAGAGGACCGGTTCGGCCTGACGATCGACACGGTGTCCGGCGGCAACTCCGGCAACCTGGACTGGGCGCTCGGTGACGCCGTCGTGCCCGGCCGCGTCAACGACCTGCGCCTGGGCGAGTCGATCCTGCTGGGTTGCGAGCCGCTGCACCGCCGCCCGATCGAGGGGCTGCACACGGACGCCGTCACCCTGGTGGCCGAGGTGATCGAGTCGAAGCGCAAGCCGTCGCAGCCGCGAGGCGAGATCGGCGAGACGGCGTTCGGTGCCGCGGTGCCGACGAGGGACCGGGGGGATCGCGTGCGCACGATCGTGGCCGTGGGGCACCAGGACGTCGACCCGTCCGGACTGCTGGCACCCGCCGGCATCGAGGTGCTCGGCGCCAGCAGCGACCACCTGATCCTCGACGCCGGGCGCGACCGCCTGCCCAGCGGCGCCGAGGTGTCGTTCCGGCTCAACTACAGCGCGCTGGTCAGGGCCATGACCTCGCCCTTCGTGGGCAAGGTCGTGACCGTGGCCGACGAGGGTGCTCAGGCGAGCATGTCGCGGACGAGGGGTGCGACCCGGGTGCCGTAGAGCTCGATGTTGGTCATGAGCTTCGGGTGGGAGAGCCCGCCCATGCCGTACTTGAGGTCGAAGCGCGTGGCGTCGAGCGCCTTGAGGGTGTCGGCGATCTTGCGGGCCACGGTCTCGGGGGAACCGACGTGCAGGGCGCCGTCGGGCCCGACCTCGTGGTCGAACGACGCTCGGGTCGGCACCCGGAAGCCGCGCTCCGCGGCGACGCTGGAGAGGATCTCCAGGTAGAAGGGCCAGAACTCCTCGCGGGCCTGCTCGTCGGTGGCGGCGACGTGGCCGGGGCAGTGCACCCCGACCGGCTGCTCCGGGAACCCGAACCTGGCGAGCGCTTCGCGGAACAGGCCGGCGAAGGGGGCGAACCGCTGCGGGGAGCCGCCGATGATCGCCAGCATGAGCGAGAACCCGTAGCGGGCGGCACGTACGACGGACTCCGGGTTGCCGCCGACGCCGATCCAGGTCGACAGCGATCCCGACTCGGTGTGGGGATAGACCTCCAGGCCGTCGAGCGCAGGGCGCGTGCTGCCGCTCCAGGTCACCGGTCCCTCCTTGCGCAGCTCGGCGAAGAGGTTGACCTTCTCCTCGAAGAGCTCCTCGTAGTCGCGCAGGTCGTAGCCGAACAGCGGGAACGACTCGGTGCTCGACCCGCGGCCGAGGATCACCTCGGCCCGGCCGTTCGAGAGCGCGTCGAGGGTGGCGTAGCGCTGGAACACCCGCACCGGGTCGTCGGAGCTGATCACGGTGACGGCCGACCCGAGCCGGATGCGGGAGGTGCGTGAGGCGATCGCCGCCAGCACGACGTCGCCGGCGGAGAGGGGGAAGATCTCGGTGTGGTGCTCGCCGATGCCGAAGTAGTCGACCCCCACCTGGTCGGCCAGGACTCCCTGGTCCACGAGGTTGCGGATCGTCTGGGCCTGCGTCAGCGGCCGGCCCTCGTCGTCGCTGGTGAGGTCGCCGAACGTGTCCAGACCGAGCGTCAGGCCGTTCGCCGGCGGCGTGGTGTCCATGAGGTGCTCCTCAATCGGCTGGCCGGGCGGGCCAGGTGGTCATCCGCTCGTTCACCCGACGAGCGTTCACGAGAGCGATTCGTCGAGCTCGCCGAGGGCGTCGGTGAGCTGGAGGTTCGCCGAGTAGTCGACCGGGCAGGCGATCACCGAGACGGTGTCGTCGGCGAGCGCCCGGCGGAGGGTCGGCAGCAGGTCGCCGGGTGTGTCGATGCGGTAGCCGCGCGCGCCGAAGCTCTCGGCGTAGGCGACGAAGTCCGGGTTGCCGAACGCCGTGTCGACGCTGTGCCCGAGCTCGAGGTCCATCTTCCACCGGATCAGCCCGTACTCGTCGTCGACCCAGATCAGCACGACGATCGGGATCCGCTCCCGCAGCGCGGTCTCGATCTCCTGGGAGTTCATCATGAACGCCCCGTCCCCGGTGGCGACGAGCACGTGGGCGTCGGGGCGGGCGATCTTGGCGCCGATCGCCCCCGGCAGCGTCCACGCCATCGTCGACAGACCGTTCGAGATCAGGCACGTGTTCGGCGCGTAGGTCGGGTAGAGCCGCGCCATCCACATCTTCAGGGCGCCCGTGTCGACGAGGACGATGTCCTCCCGCCCGAGCGCCTCCCGCGTGTCGGCCACGATCCGCGCCGGCGCCAGGGGGAACCGGTCGTCGTGTCGTCCGCGCTCGAGCTCGCCGGCGAGCTTCGCCCGGATCCGCTGGTCGCTGACGTCGGGGTCGAAGCGCCGATCGACCGCGGCGGCCAGCGCGTCCAGCGTGCGGCCGATGTCCGACTGCAGGCCGACCTCGATCTCGTAGTGGAGGTCGACCTCGGCGGGGAACCGATGGATGTGGACGATCCTCTTGTCGCTGTTCGGGTTGATCCGAACGGGGTCGAACTCCTGCAGCTCGTAGCCCACGGCGACGACGGCGTCGGCTTCGTCGAACCCGAAGTTCACGTAGTCGTGGCGCATGAAGCCGACTGCGCCGAGGGCCTGCGGGTGGTCGTCCGGGAAGACCCCCTTGCCGTGGAACGTGGTGGCCACGGGTAGGCCGAGCGTCTCGGCGAAGCGGCGCAGGGCGTCGCTCGCGCCGGCACGCGCCGCGCCGTGGCCCGCCAGCACGATGGGGTTCCGAGCGGTGCGCAGGACGTCGGCCGCGCGGCGCAGCTGGTCCGCCGACGGCTCGTCCGGGCGAGGGGTGTTCACCACGAGCGGCCGGGCGCCCGGCGGCGCCGCGGCCTTCTCGACGTCCTCGGGCACCGCCAGGTAGACGGCGCCGGGGCGCTCGGTCTGCGCCAGCTTGAACGCCTTGCGCAGCATCTCGGGCACCGCCTCCGGTGTCGCGACCAGCTCCGACCACTTGGTCACGGGCGCGAACATCGACACGAGGTCGACGCCCTGGTGGGACTCCTTGAACTTCCGGTCCATCCCCACCTGCGCCGACAGCGCCACGACCGGCGTGGAGTTGGTGGTCGCGTCGGCCACCCCGAGGAGCAGGTTGATGGCGCCGGGGCCGAGCGTCGCCGAGCACACGCCGGCCTTGCCGGTGAGGCGGCCGTAGACCTCGGCCATGAACGACGCCGCCTGCTCGTGGCGCACGAGGACGTAGCGGATCGACGACGCCGACAGCGCCTCGACGAGGTGGATGTTCTCCTCGCCCGGGATGCCGAAGACGTGGGTGACGCCCTCGTTCTCCAGGCACCGCACGATCAGGCGCGCGACGCCCCCTGCGGGCTCACCGTTCGTCGTCACTTCGCACCTCTCACTCGCTGGCCGTCGTTCGGTCCTCGTCGGGGGCCGTGGGGGCCGTTGACCACGATGGCGTGCACGTTCACGAACTCGAGCAGGCCGTGCCGGAACAGCTCCCGGCCGTAGCCCGACTCCTTGGTGCCGCCGAACGGCAGGCGGGGATCGGAGATAGTCATCCCGTTGACCGCCGTGTGGCCGGCCTCGAGTCGCAGCGCGAGGACCTCGCCGCGGTCGAGGTCCGACGTCCAGACCGCGCTGCCCAGGCCGTAGTCGGTCTGGTTGGCGAGCCCCAATGCGTGCTCCGCATCCCGTGCCCGCAGGATCGGCACGGCCGGGCCGAAGACCTCCTCCTCGAGCACCGGCATCCCCGGCTCGACCTCGTCGAGCACGGTCGGCAGGTAGAAGAAGCCGGGCCGGTCGGGGACCTCGCCACCGATGAGGACGCGGGCGCCCTGGCGCTCCGACTCGCGCACCTGGCGCTCCACCGCGTCGCGCAGGTCGGCCCGGGCGAGCGGCCCGACCGTCACGCCGGGATCGGACGGATCCCCGACCCGCAGCTCACGGACGTGGCCCAGGAGCTCGTCGGTGAACGCGTCGGCGATCGCCTCCTCGACGATGATCCGCTTCGCGGCGATGCACGACTGGCCGGCGTTCTGGAAGCGGCTGCGCGCGGCCCAGGCCGCGGCGCTCTCCAGGTCGGCATCGGCGAGCACGACGAACGGGTCGCTGCCCCCGAGCTCCAGGACGCACTTCTTCAGGGCCTGGCCGGCCCGAGCCGCCACCGCCCGCCCAGCACGCGTCGAGCCGGTGAACGTGACGCCGGCGATGCGACGGTCGGCGATCAGCCCGGACGCCACCTCGTCGGTCCGCTCGGCGCTCACCACGACCACCGAGAACAGGCCGTCGGGCAGCCCTGCGCGCTGCGCCGCACCGGCCAGGGCGAGCGCGCACCCGGTCGTCGACGGCGCGTGCTTGAGGACCACCCCGTTGCCGGCGGCGAGTGCCGGGGCGAGGGCACGCACCACCTGCCAGTACGGGAAGTTCCACGGCATGATCGCCAGGACGACGCCGAGCGGGTGGTGCGCCAGCCGGGTGCGCCGCGCCCCGGTGCTCACCTCCTCCGGGCGCAGCAGGTCAGGCGCGTGGTCGGCGAACCAGTCACAGGCCACCGCGCACTTCTCGACCTCGGCCCGGCTCTCGGCCAGGGGCTTCCCCATCTCCCGGGTCGCCAGCGCCGCGAGCGCGCCCGCGTCCGACCGCAAGGCGACGGCCAGGGCCCGCAGCGACCCGGCCCGCCCCTCCGGTGGGACCGCCGCCCACCGGACCGCAGCCTCGCGGGCGCGGTCGAGCAGCACCGAGACCCCGGCCGCGCTCGTCTCCTCGTGGGTCGCGATGGGCTGGCCCGTCGCCGGATCGATCGTCGTGATGGTCATGCCGAAGGGTTCTCGACGCTACCGGGACGCCGGCGGGTCCTGGGTGCCTGCCCCGACGGGCCGGCCTCCGAGCAGGAGGTCGACGGTGATGTTGCCGCGGGTGGCGTTGGAGTACGGGCACACCTGGTGCGCTGCACGGACGAGCTCGGCGGCCGTCTCGCGGTCGTCGACCGACGGCAGCGCCACGTCGAGGGTCACCGAGAGCTCGAAGGCGCCGTCACCGGTCGGGAACAGGCTGACCGCCGAGTCGATCGTGGCGTCACCGGCATCCAGGCGACGACGCCGGGCGACGGTGGCGAGAGCGCCTTCGAAGCACGCCGCGTACCCGACGGCGAACAGCTCCTCCGGGTTCGTCCCACCGCCTTGTCCGCCCATCTCCTCGGGGACGCGGAGGTCCACCTCCAGCTGGCCGTCGCTGCTGCGACCGTGACCGTTCACGCGCCCGCCGGTCACACGGGCATGCGCCGTGTAGAGGACCTTCGTCATCGATGTTTCCTTTCCTTGGGGTCAGAGCAGCCGCTCGCACGGCGCACGAGCGCACGGGCTCGGGCCGTCGGGCGGAGGGCGAGGTTCCGCCGCGCGAGCCGGAGCGCTCGAGCGGGATCGCCGCCGACCGTGAGCCAGAACTCGGCGGCATGGTCGGCGAACGCCTCCGGGTGACGACCGAGCAGGTCGTCGTAGCGGGCCTGCGCGCGGTCACGCCACGCCTGCGCCTCGTCGGTCCGGCCGACGTCGCCGAGGATGCGGGCGAGCTGCGTGGCGTAGTCGGGATCGTCGGAGGCGAGCGCCAGGGGCCGCAGCCGGGCGATGGCCGTCGCCGTCTCCCCGAGGGCGGCCTCGATCTCGGCCAGGTGGCCCTGTGCCGGGACGTAGGCCGGGAGCCGGCGGACCGCGGCTTCGCACCAGTCCCGGGCGCGGCCGAGGTCGTCATGGTCGATCCACAGCCGGCCGCGCTGGAGCTCCAGCATCGCCAGCGGGAACGGCGAGGTGCCGCGGTAGGAGTGCGTGGCCGCCCCGAACCAGTGCTCGGCCTCGTCCATCTCCCCGCGCTCGCCGTGGACCCCGGCGAGCGCGGCCAGCGGGCCGAAGTCGGCCCGGCCGTCGACGGCCGGTCGAAGGATCGCCAGCGCATCGTCGTAGCGCCCGAGCGCCTGGTAGATCCCGGCGCGCTCCGCGTCGATCTCGGCGCGGTCGCCCCCGAAGGCGGCCGCCGTGTCGAGGTCGGTCAGGGCCGACGTGAACCGGTGGAAGACGCCGCTCGTCCTGGCCCGGGCCACGAAGGACCGGGCGTCGATGGGGACCCGGGCGACGAGCTCGTCCGCGTACGCCACGGCCAGCTCGACGTCGGCGACGCGGCCCAGCACGTGGCCCCGCAAGGCGATCAGCTCGATCAGCTCGATGCGGTCGTCGACGGTGGGCGGTCCCGCTGCTGCTCGTGCGACCTGACCCTCGATCCGCGCCTCGAGGTTCCGGACGGCGATGACCCCCGCCGTCGTCACCGGCCCCGGCCCGGGCCGCACGGCCGGCTCAGCGGGCTGCAGCACCGAACGCGGCTTCCAGGAAGGCGAGCTGGTCGGCCAGCTTGGAGGGGACCAGGACCCGGCCGGCCTCGGCGGCGTCGAGGTTCGGCGGTGCCAGGTACGGAAACGTGTCCGACGCTCGCACCGTCGCCTGGTCGACACCGTCGCTGATGTGCGGGCCGTCGCCGCCGGTGACGACGAACGTGAGGTTCGCGTCGACCGCGTCGCCGTTGAGGGACCGCCCGCCCGAGGTCTCGTGGGCGCGGCCCCGGAGCAGCGCCTGCTCGATCTCCAGGTAGCTGTCCTCGCGGTACGGCTTGGCGACGTCCACGACCTGGTAGTCCCCGAGGTACAGCTCGGTCAGCGGGTGGGCCCCGTCCGGCTGCACGGGCCAGTCGACCTTGCCGTCGATGCCGTCGAGGACCGCCAGGTTGGCGTGCAGGCGGGCGCGGTAGGCGCCGAGGTAGTTGGGCGCCAGGTCGAACGGGTCCTCCTGGTTGTAGAGCTCACGGAGGTCGAGGTCCTGGTTGACGGTGTCGACGCCGTACTCGCCGAGCAGCTGGTTCTTCACGAAGACCCGGCCGAACCGCTCCAGCCGTGTCGGGAAGGCGCCCATCGTGACGGTCTCCGAGGCGACGGCGAACAGCGTTCCCGGCGCTCCCCCGAGCATCGTGGCGACGTCGAGCTCGACGACGATGCCCAGGACGTCCCATCCGGCGGCCGAGTTGGTGCCCTCCGCCTGGAAGGCGACGCTCCTGGTGCCGAGCGTCCTGATGTACCCGACGCCGTCGATGAAGAGGGGGTCCATGCGCAGCCCGGCGAAGACGCGCGCGCCGGGCACCGATGCGGCCTGCTCGTCGTCGACGCGGAAGGCGACGGTGGCACCGTTCGGGAGCGTGCACGTGCCCTCCTGCACCGGCAGCCCGGCGTCGTCCGACGTCACCGGCGCCGTGAACGTGCAGGTGACGTCGTACTCGTCGGTGCCGACCTCGAAGCGCGGAGCGAGTCCGCCGGCCGGGACGGTCACGGGTCGGATGCGGAACCGGTAGCTGGCGGCGTCCGAGAACAGCGCTCCCGGCCGGGCGTTGGGGAAGACGGTCATGACCAGCACCAGCCGCCCCGGCTGGGACGGGCTGGGGAAGGCGTACATGTCGGCGAGGTCGATGGCCGGCTCGGCGACCGCCCGGGGGCTGGAGTTGTGGTCGGTCATGGTGGCTGTCCCCTTCACGGCTCGTCTTACCGGACTTCGTCCATGGGTGCAGCGGACCACAGCGGGGGGAACCAGACCTCAGTAGTCACTACTGGACTCTGGCCCCGGGGACCGACGGGGATCCTGATCACGGGCGGTACGGTTCGGGGGTGGACACGTGGCCACTGGTCGGCCGGAGTGACGAGCTCGCCCGGTTGACCGGCGCCGTGGAGGCGCAGCAGGGGGCGGTGATCACCGGGCCAGCCGGGGTGGGCAAGACGACGCTGGCCACCGCGGCCCTGCAGTTGGCCGAGGAGCGGGGCATGGCGCTGGCCCGCACGACCGCCACCCGGGCGTCGCGGGGGTTGCCGTTCGGGGCGTTCGCATCGCTGCTACCGCCGGATGCCGCCGACGACCGTCTTGCCCGGGGCGAACACGGTGACCTGCTGCGACGCTACGTCCAGGCGGTGGTGGACGGGGCCGGAGGGCGCCCGCTGGTGGTGTTCGTCGACGACGCCCACCACCTCGACGCCGGGTCGGCCACCCTGGTCCACCAGCTGGCCCTGACCCGGGCAGCGACCGTGGTCGCCACCGTGCGGTCGGGGGAGGCCGTGCCCGACGCGGTGGTGGCGCTGTGGAAGGACGGCCCGGCCGAACGCATCGAGGTCGACGTCCTGGACGGCAGGGCGATCGACGAACTGCTGGCCAGGGTGCTCGGCGGACCGGTGGAGCCGGCGTCGCGGCGTCAGCTGGCCGACCACTGCCAGGGCAACCCGCTGTTCCTGCGGGAGCTGGTGACCGGGGCGCTCGAGACCGGGGCGCTCGTCGAGGAGGTGGTCGGGATCTGGCGCCTGCGGGGCGCCCTGCAACCCACGAGCCGCCTCGTCGAGCTGGTGGCGCTGCGGTTGGGCGACCTGACCGACCCCGAGCGCACCGTGCTGGAGCTGCTCACCCTGGGCGAGCCGCTCGACCAGGCGACCCTGACCCGGCTGACCGACCCGGCCGCCGTCGAGACCCTCGAGCGCCGGGGGCTGATCACCAGCCGTGTCGACGGCCGCCGGGTCCAGGTCTGGCTGGCCCATCCCGTCTACGGCGACGTGGTGAGCGTCGGCATCAGCGCCCTGCGCCAACGGGACCTCGCCCGCGCCCGGGCCGAGGTGGTCGAGGCGACCGGAGCACGACGCCGGGAGGACACGCTGCTGGTGGCGTCGTGGCGCCTCGTCGGCGGCGGCGGTAGCGCCGAGCTCCTCCTGTCCGGGGCGTGCGCGGCGCGGGCCCGCCACGACCACGCCCTCACCGAACGGCTGGCCCGTGCCGCCATCGACGACGGCGCCGGCTTCGACGCCCGCTTCCTGGCCGCCGAGGCCGCCAACGTCGAAGGCCGTCACGACCAGGCCGAACACGAGCTGGCCGCCCTCGCGACACAGGCCACCACCGACGCCGACCAGGCCCGGGTCGCCCTCCTCCGCTTCGACAACACCTACCTCCTCGAGGGCCGCGCCGAGTTCCGGCTCATCGAGGACGCGCTCGACGCCGTCACCGATCCGTTCTGGCACGACGAGCTGCTGAGCCGACGCTTCTTCGTCATGAGCATGACCAGCGGGCCGCGGGCCACGGTGGAGGCCGCGGCGTCGTTGCTCCAGCGCCCACCGTCAGCGACGCTCGGCGCCGCGCACCTGATGGTCGGCTACAGCCTGACCCGACTCGGCCGCCTCGACGACGCCAGCCGGCTGCTCACCACGCCCGACGACAGCGGAGCGACGCCCGCGTCCGACGAACCTTGGGACCAGTGGGCCCTGTACGTCGGCCGTCTCCGTCCGCAGATCTACGCCGGCCGTCTCGTCGAGGCCGAAGCGCTCCTCACCCGGGCCTACGACCAGCTCGTCGACCAGCCGGCGACCGAGGCGAGGGCCTTCGTCGCCGTGGACCTCGCGCTCGTGCACCTCGAGCAGGGCCGCCCGGTGAGCGCCTTTCGCCGGGCCGCCGAGGCCTACACGCTCTTCGAGCAGCTCGGGCGCACCTACGCCGCCCGGTGGCCCTACGTCGCCGCCGCGCAGGCGCTGGCGCTGACCGGTCAGCCCGACCGGGCGGCCGAGACGCTCGACGCGCTCGACGCCCTCGGCCTGCCGCCCTTCCTGATGACCCAGACCGAGCTGCTCCAGGCCCGGGCCTGGACCGCGGCCGCGGCCGGCGACCTGCCCGCCGCCCGCGACCGGCTCGAAGCCGCGGCCGAGGTGGGCGAGGAGATCGGCGACCTCATCGGCGCCACCAGCGCCCTGCACGGACTGGCCCGCCTCGGCCGGGCCCGCCAGGTGGCCGCCCGCCTGGCCGCGCTGGCCAACGAGGTCGACGGCGACCTGGTCGCCACCCGCGCCGCCTACGCCGGCGCCATCGCCGCCCGCGACCGCGAGGCCCTCGCCAAGGTCGCCCAGGACTTCGAGGACCTCGGCGCGATGCTCTACGCCGCCGAGGCCCGGGCCGACACCGCCGTCCTCCTCCGCAACGCCGGCGAGGCCCGGAAGGGCGCCGCCGCCGGGCAGCACGCGGCGCGCCTCCTGGCCCGGTGCGAAGGCGCCGCCACGCCCCCCGTGGAGACCATCACCGCCCGGGTGCACCTCACACCCGGCGAGCTCGACTCCGCGCTCCAGGCCGCGGCGGGGCGTACCAACAAACAGATCGCCGGCGACCTGCACCTCTCGGTCCGCACGATCGAGAGCCACCTCCAGCGGGCCTACGAGAAGCTCGGGATCACCGGCCGCCACGAGCTGGCCGAGGCCCTCCGCAACCAACCCACCTCCTGAGCGGGTCAGTAGTCCCCGACTGAAGTCCGGTAGGGACTACGGAGGACCGACCCACGTCCGCCGTGGTCGGCTCGATCCATGAACACACCGATCACCATCACCGAAAATCCGAACGAGCTGACCATCGAGAACTCGGTGCTGCTGCTCATCGATCACCAGCCTGCGGTGGCCGTGAACGTGCACTCCATCGATCACGGCCTCCTCACCAACAACGTCGCGGCTCTCAGCGCTGTCGCCAAGGGATTCGGCGTGCCGACGGTGCTCACCACGGTCGGCGCCCAGGGGAGCGTGCTCGTCGACCCCATCTTCAAGGAGATCAGCGAGGCCTTCCCCGAGGTCACGCCGATCGACCGCCCGTCGTCGCACGCCTGGTCGCACCCGGAGGTGCGTCGTCAGGTCGAGGCGACGGGTCGCAGGAAGCTGGTCATGGCCGGCCTCGTGACCGAGGTGTGCCTCGCCCAGTCGGTGCTCGCCGCCCGCAAGGACGGCTACGACGTCTACTTCGTCAGCGACTGCTCGGGCGGCGTGACGAAGGAAGCGCACGACGACGCCAAGGTCCGCATGACCATGGCCGGGGCCCAGCCGCTCAACTGGATGGCCCTCACCGGTGAGTGGGCCCCGTACTGGGCGTCGCCGGAACGGGCGCTGATCAGCACCATCGCCTCGCAGCGCGGCGACAGCACCTCCGCCCTGGTGAACGACTGGATCATGGCCCAGATCACCGCCGGCGTCGTCTCCCTCCCCGACTCCCTCGCCGAGTCGGTTCGGGCCGGAGCCTGACCGCCCGGGCCGCGATGGCACCGAGCGTTCCCTCCCCCGAACGCTCGACGGCCCCGGCTCGCCCGGCGCAGGCGCGGCGAGCCGGGGCCGACGTCGTTGCGTCAGCGGGCGGCGTGGCCGATGTGGTGACCGAGCCGGAGCTCGAAGTCGCCTTCCGCCTGGAGGCCCTGCTCCATCAGCCTGCCGATGAGCGCCTGCGTCTCGGGCCAGGAGGTCGTGCCGACGAACGACTGGTTGGAGGCCCAGCGGTCCGCTTCCGACGGCACGCCGGCGCGGGCGTTGACGAGGTTCTTGGCGAGCTCGAGCGCTCGCTTCTCGAAGCTGGCGACGCGGCGGGCGAAGTCGTCGACGAAGGCGTCGAGCTCGACATCGGGGATCGAACGGTTCACCCAGCCGTAGCGCTCCGCGGTGTCGGCGTCGAAGTCGTCGGCGCCGCAGATGATCTCCAACGCACGCGAACGGCCCGCCAGAGCGGACAACCACTCGATCGCGCCGCCGCCGGGGACGACGGCCGAGCCGACCTCGACCTGCGCCAGGACGGCCTTCTCCCTCGACGCGAAGCGCATGTCACAGGCGAGCGCCAGCTCGGAGCCGTGGGCCCGCGCCCGGCCGCGCAGCTTGGCGACGCTGACCACGTGCGACTGCGCCAGCCGGGTGACGAACCTCGGCCACGCGCTGAACTCGGCGGCTCCGGGCTGGTCCGGCACCACCTCACCGCGCGCCAGGTCGTAGTGGGCGATGAAGTAGTCCGGGTTCGCGCTCTCGAAGACGACGACCTTCAGCTCCGCAGCCGCGTCGATCGTGTCCATGAGGACGTTGAGCTCGGCGAACATCTCCGGGTCGTAGAGGTTGATCGGCGGATTGTCGATGACCACGCGCCAATAGGCGGGCGTGACCTCGGAGACCGTCAAGCGGTTCGTCGTGGGCATCGCTCTCGCTCCTGTGCTGTTCACTTCTCGAGGCCGTGGGTGAAGTCGATAGGCGTGATCACGTCGTCCGGGGTGAGGTCGTCGATGGAGGCCCGGCCGAGGGCGAGCAGGGTCGAGTCGATGCCGCCGCGCAGCACCTCGAAGACGTTGTTCACGCCCACCGAGCCGTTGGCGGCGAGGCCCCACAGGTAGGCGCGGCCGATCATGACGGCCTTGGCGCCCAGGGCGAGGGCCTTGACGACGTCGCTGCCGCGCCGGATCCCACCGTCGAGCAGGACCTCGATCTGGCCACCGACGGCGGCGGCGACGGCGGGGAGCACCCGGATCGGGGCCGGAGTGCCGTCGAGGTTGTTGCCGCCGTGGTTCGACACCGAGATGGCGGTGGCGCCGATGTCGACCGCGCGCCGGGCGTCGTCGGGGCGCATGATGCCCTTCACG
>DATHJB010000084.1 GCA_035316325.1 Acidimicrobiales bacterium | reverse complement strand
GGATCGCTATTGGGCCGCCAACCTGGAACGAGCCGATGCCCTTCTCTTCGGCCGGGTGACCTACGAGATGATGGAGGCGGCGTGGCGGCAGCCGGCGACGGGAACGTGGCCTGACTGGATGGCTGATTGGATGATCCCCTTAGCCCAGACGATCGACAGCGCAAAGAAGCACGTCGTGTCGAGCACCCTGGACCAGGTCGATTCGAACGCGGAGCTCGTGCAGGGGACCTGGAGAAGGCCGTGCAGCAGCTCAAGCAGGAGCCAGGCAAAGGCCTGTTCACTGGAGGCGTGACCCTCCCGCTGGCCCTGGCGGATCTGGGATTGATCGACGAGTACGAGTTCGTCGTGCAGCCCATCGTGGCGGGCCACGGGCCGACGTTGTTCGCCGGCCTGAGCGAGCGGCTCGAGCTGAAGCTCGTGGGGCGCCAGGAGTTCCGGTCGGGGGCGGTCGTTCTGAGCTACCAGCCCAGTCGAGTCACGGCTTGAAGGTCGGCTGCCCCTGGGCACGCGGCGGCATCATCATCGGGCCGGTCGAGGAGCTCTGCTGATCGAGCGGCGGAGGCATCAGCCGGCACGCTGACAGCCGGCCCGAACGAGACGCAGCAAGGTTCGCACGCCGTCGAGGGGTCGGACTCGCGTCCGCGACGGCAGATTTCTTCGTGCGGGATGTCGAGAAGCTGCTCGCGGTTCCGTCCCCCGGTGTGAGTGCGGCCGGCAGGGCCGCCCGTCACACGAGGAGAACGCAGCGATGGAGCCGTACGAGGTCATCGAGGTCCTGAACAAGCCGATCAGCCAGGAGATGCTCCACCGGGACATCGCCCGGTTGGCCTACGTGGCGCAGGACGGCACGCCCAGGGTCGTCCCGATCGGGTTCACCTGGAACGGGTCGGAGATCGTCATGTGCACGTCGACGAACGCCCCGAAGCTGGCGTCGCTGCGGCGGAGCTCGGCGGTCGCCCTCACCATCGACACCGAGGTGCACCCGCCGATGATCCTGCTGATCCGGGGAGAGGCGGTGCTCGACGAGGTCGACGGGATCCCCGACGAGTACCTGGAGATGAGCGGCACCTACGAGATGACGCCGGAGCAGCGGGTCGAGTGGGAGGCTGGCGTCCGGTCGCTCTACGAGTCGATGGTGCGGATCGTTGTCAGGCCGACGTGGGCGAAGATGATCGACTTCGACGAGACGCTGCCGTCCGCCGTCGAGGAGCTCCTTCGCAAGCAGGCAGATAGTCAGCTGGCCTGAGCACACGAGGAGAACACCATGCCCAAGTACCTGCTGCTGAAGCACTACCGAGGCGCGCCGGCGTCTGCGAACAACATCCCGATGGATCAGTGGACGCCGGACGAGGTGGAGGCGCACATCCGGTTCATGAGCGACCTCGCCACCCGGCTGGAGGGCACCGGTGAGTTCATCGATGAGCAGGCGCTGTCGCCAGACGGCGTCTGGGTCCGCTACGACGGCGAGGGGCGTCCGCCGGTGACCGACGGCCCGTTTGCCGAGACGAAGGACCTCATCGCGGGCTGGATGGTGATCGACGTCGACAACTACGAGCGGGCGATCGAGCTGGCCGGCGAGCTGTCGGCTGCGCCCGGTGCCGGCGGCGAGCCGATCCACGAGTGGCTGGAGGTCCGACCGTTCCTGACGGCGCCGCCGATCGTCACCGAATGACGGTGAGCGACGTCGAGCTCCGCGAGCTCGTACCACTGGTCCTGAGCGCCCTCGTCCGCCGCGGTGCCGACTTCGCGACGGCCGAGGACGCGGTCCAGGAGGCGCTCATCCGGGCCCTCTCGACATGGAAGGACGATCCGCCCGCCGACCCGACGGGCTGGCTGATCACCGTCGCCTGGCGAGCGTTCCTCGACTCGGCGCGGTCGGAGGCGTCACGTCGCGACCGAGAGGTGCGATTCGATGCCGGGCCGCCGTCTGGTGCGGTGCCGAGCGCCGACGACACGCTGCACCTGTACTTCCTGTGCGCACACCCGGAGCTCACCTCGGCCTCCGCGGTGGCGCTGACCCTGCGAGCGGTGGGCGGCCTCACCACGCGTCAGATCGCGCAGGCCTATCTCGTCCCCGAGAACACGATGGCGCAGCGCATCAGTCGCGCCAAGCGCACGGTCGGACGTTCTGGTCTCGACCGTCCTGGCGATGTGCGAACGGTGATGCGGGTGCTGTACCTCATCTTCAACGAGGGCTACTCGGGCGACGTCGACCTGGCGGCCGAGGCGATCCGGCTCACACGGCAGCTGGCGTCGTCGGTGGACGTCCCCGAGGTCCATGGGCTGCTCGCCCTGATGCTGCTGCACCACGCGCGCCGGCGCAGCCGGACCGGGCCCGACAGACGGATCGTGCCGCTCGCGGACCAGGACCGAAGCCTGTGGGACCGCGAGCTCATCGCCGAGGGGGTCGTGATCCTGCAAGCGGCGCTCGCACGGGACCGGCTCGGCGAGTACCAGGCGCAAGCGGCGATCGCCGCGCTCCACGCGGATGCGACGTGTGTCGAGGACACCGATTGGCCCCAGATCGTGGAGTGGTACGACGAGCTCCTGACGTTCGCCGACACGCCCATCGTCCGGCTGAACCGCGCCGTCGCCGTCGGCGAGGCGGACGGCGCCCTCGCGGGCCTGGCGGCGCTTGCTGCGGTCGACGAGCAAACACCGCGGCGCGACGCGGTCGCCGCCCACCTGCACGAGAAGAACGGAGACCTCGAGCTCGCAGCGCGTCTTTACGCCGCCGCAGCTCACGGCGCGCCCAACCTCGCCGAGCGGAACCACCAGATGCGCCAAGCCGCTCGGCTCAACCAGGTCCTGCGCCCCGGCCAGTGACAACTGGGGCCGCACGGAGGACGAGACAGCCATGCGAAAGCTCATAGTCCAGCAGTGGGTTACCGTCGACAACATCGCCGCGGAGGAGGCCGGCGGGCTCAGCTTCGTGTCAGGGGAGCCATTTTCCGAGAAGACCAACCCTGCGTTCAAGGCAAGCGTGATGGGGTTCATCGACTCGGTCGACACGATGATCCTCGGCGCGAACACCTACGCCCAGTCCAAGGGCTACTGGCCGTACGCCGACGACCAGGGCGAGTACGGCGAGAAGCTCAACAACCTCACCAAGTTCGTCGCTTCGTCGAAGCTGGACGACGCCCCTTGGGGCGACTTTCCCGCCGCGACCGTGACGCGCGACCCCGCCGCCACCATCCAGGAGCTCAAGGAGCAGAGCGGCAAGGACATCTGGCTGTGGGGGAGCTTGAAGCTCATGCACTCCCTGCTGGACGCCGGGGTCGTCGACGAAGTCCGGATGCTGGTCTGCCCGGCGTCACGCGGCAAGGGAACGCGCATCTTCGAGGATCGGCAAGACCTGAAGCCGGTCGAGGCCACCTTGTTCGAGAACGGCGTGGTACTTCTGCGCTACGAGATCAAGAAGTAGGCGGAAAGGCCGCACCTTGGCGTGCGAACCTTCTGTGTCGAAGTGACCATCCGGCGCTGGTCACGTGATCCGGCATTCTTTGCGAGACGGACATCCGGGCCCCGCCCGGTCGCTCCCCTGCGACATCATCGACACCGTCGTCCTCGACGTCGGCGAGCCTGCACAGCCAGCCGCTCACGGTGGCATGGCAGGTCGACTACCAGGGCCTACGCAGCGCGCTCGGAGGGACTCGAACCCCCAACCTTCTGATCCGTAGGCCGGATCGTCCAGGGTTTCCAGTCCCTCTGCGTTCGCTCCACCTGGGCGTTCGCGATCACTCGAATCCTTGATGTACTGGCCCATCCGGCCCGTCGCGCCGACTATCGCGCCAGACCTTCGCGCCAGAATCCAGGAGGCAATGGGGCGCACGGCCGAGTCGGGGAGTCGCTATCCAAGCGGCCCGACCGACCGAAGGTCAGATGCTGTTGACCTGACGACCCGTGAGACGTGACGGGTCTGCGGCCGGCCCCGTCAGGCGTGGGTTGGGGGTCGGCGGTGAGCCCAGGGTCGTGCGGCTTCGAGTTGCGAGGCGACGCGGAGGAGGAGGTCCTCTCGGCCGTAGCGGGCGACGAGTTGTGTGCCGATCGGATGGCCCTCGGCGTTCCAGTGGAGCGGGAGGGAGATCGCCGGTAGTCCGGCGAGGTTGGCGTGGGGTGTGAAGGGCACCCAGCTGACGATGTCCGGCCACGGCTGGTCGGGTGACGACTGCGTGAGGGCGCCCAGGGGATAGGGCAGGACGGCGATGGTCGGGGTCAGGAGGATGTCGAACCCGCCGCTGTCCCACCACGACGCATATCTGACCCCCGCCTCCCGGTTGAGTGCGAGGCTCCGCTGCAGCGATGTCGCGGCCACCCCGGAGGCGGCAGACACCGCGGCCCACGTCACCGGTTCGACCTCGTCGGCGGTGACGGTGCGCCCGAGTTCGGCCTCGATCTGGCGGATCTGGTAAGCGATGTGGCACGCCGCCGACACGACGAAGTCCGGAGTGTGGAAGAAACCCGAGTCGAGTTCCGCGGGGTGGGACACCTCGATGTTGTGGCCCAGCGATTCCAGCACCCTGGCCGTCTCGTCCGCTGCGGTACGGCAGTCGTCGTGTGCCGTGACGCCGCCCGGGACCGGGGACCAGACCCCGATCCGCAGCCGGCCTGGGTCGGCTCCGACCTCGTCGGCGTAGGGGCGGGCCGGGGGCGGGGCGATGAAGTGGTCACCGTGGGGGGAGCCAGCGATGGCGTCGAGGCCGCGGGCGCTGTCACGGACTGTCCGGGTGAGGAGGCCGGCTGTGCTGGCTCCGTCCTCGATGAAGAGTGGGTGGAGGCTCGTCCGGCCTCGCGACGGCTTGAGACCGACGACGCCGCAGACGCTGGCGGGGATCCGGATGGAGCCCCCGCCGTCGACGCCGAGCGCGAGGGGGACGAGCCCGGCCGCTACGGCGGCTGCCGGTCCTCCGCTCGATCCTCCTACCGAGAGCCGGAGGTCCCATGGGTTGCGGGTGGGGCCGTAGGCCACCGGTTCGGTGGTGATGCCGCCCTCGAGCTCGCCGACGTTGGCCTTCCCGACGATCACGAGCCCGGACTCCCGCATGCGGGTCACGACGTGCGACTCGGTGGTGGCGTGGTGGTCCACCGCCCGCAGCAAGGCCATGCCCCGGTGCCAGGGGTCGCCCGCCGTCGGCACCGTGTCCTTCACGACGGTGGGCACGCCCGGGAACGCGCCGGGGGGCGACTGGGCCGACGTGTCGTGCCTGGCGCGGTCGAAGAGGCGGATGGCGACTGAGCCGATCTCCGGATCGACCCGCTCGATGCGTTCGATACCTGCCTCGACCAGCTCGTGTGGTGTTAGCTCGCCTCGGCGCACCAGGTCGGCCTGGGCCGTCGCGTCGAGGGTGGCTAGATCGTCGGCCATCTTTGCTCCTGGATGCTTGGGGTCCACCGCTACACCGCCGAGAGGTAGGAGGCCTGGACCTCGTCCTCGCGCCCTTGCAAGTCGGCCGCGGTGCCGCTGAGGACGACCCGGCCGCGGTTCAGCACGTAGACGCGGTCTGCGACTGCGAGTGCGCGTCGGGCGTGCTGTTCGACGAGGAGGACACCGAGGCCGTCCTCGTCCGAGGCCCGGCGCAGCGCCTCGAACAGGCGGTCGATGACGAGGGGCGCGAGGCCGAGTGACAGTTCGTCGGCGAGGAGCAGTGACGGTCGGGCGGCGAGTGCCCGGGCGAGGGTGAGCATCTGCTGCTCGCCACCGCTGAGGAGCCCGGCTCGGCGGTTGGCCAGGGCGGCCAGCTCGGGGAAGACTTGGAGCGCGTCGTCGGGCTCGCCGCGGCCTAGGCGCAGGTTCGCGGCTGCGGTGAGCTGCATGAATACCGAGCGCTGCTCGGTGATGAGCGCGAGGCCGTCGCGCGCCCGATGGTGCAGGGGTGAGGTGGCTGGCTGTCCGCGCCACAGGACCTGACCGTCCAGCGGGGGCAGTTCTCCCGCGAGGGTCAGGAGGGTCGTGGTCTTCCCGGCGCCGTTGGGGCCGAGGAGGGCGACGATTTCGCCGGGAGCGACGACGAGGTCCAGCTCGCGTACGGCTCCCAGCGCGCCGTAGCCGGCCGTGAGCTCGACGGCTTCGATGAGCGGTTTGCCGGGAGGGAGCTTGCGGCCGTTGCGACTGGTGACCGACGGTCTCCCGGCCGCGTCGGGCGGGCCGAGGTAGGCGTCGATGACCGCCGGGTCGTAGCGGATCGTGTGGGGGTCACCGTCGGCGATCACTCGGCCGGCGTCGAGGACGGTCACTCGGTCGCAGAGGTCGAGCACCAGACCGACGTCGTGCTCGACGATCAACACGGCGATGCCCCACCGGGAGGCGAGGTTGCGTACCAGCCGTCCCAGCTCGTCGCTCTCGTGCCGGCTGAGGCCCGCGGCGGGTTCGTCGAGGAGCAGGACGGACGGCCCGCTGGCGATGGCGCGGGCGATGGCGACGAGGCGTCGGCGGCCGAAGGGGATCTCGGATGGCCGACGGTCCAGGTCCGGCACGAGCCCGAACTCCTCGATCGCGGCGATCGCAGAGGGCGGGAGGGGCCGATGCCTCGGGCGGACCAGGTCGGTGAGGTAGGCGGTGGCGTCGCGGTCGTCGGAGGCGACTGCGAGGTTCTCCCTGACCGTCATGCTGTCGAACAGCTCGAGGGACTGGAACGATCGGGCGATGCCGAGTCGGGCGCGCCGCGATGCGCTCATGTCCTCGATGGCCCGATCGTCGATGGTGACCGAGCCCCGTGCGACAGGGACGAAGCCGGTGACGGCGTCGATCAGGGTGGTCTTGCCGGCCCCGTTCGGGCCGATGAGCCCGACCACCTCTCCCGGACGGACGGTGATGTCGACGCCGTCGACGGCGGTCACTCCCCCGAAACGCACCGTGAGGTCGCGGACGGTCAGGGTCGCTGCCCGGACCCGTTCGACCGGGGCCGATTCGATCGACGCCGCGCCCTGGGGGTGCCCACGCTCACGGCCGCGAAGACGGGTAACTCGACCGACGGCTCCGGTCCAGGCCCGCTCGTAGTAGCCGGCCAGCCCGTTGGGGTAGAGCAGGAGCGCGGCGAGGGCGCCGGCCCCGCCGATGAGCTTGAGCGCTTGGACGGTGCCCGTCCGGGTGCCGAGGACTTCGTCGAACAGCCGTTGTGTGAGGGTGCCCGGCGCGAGGAGGGCGCCGACGAGCGCACCGGTCACGTAGCCGATGCCGCCGATCACGGCGTACATCGCAGCGTTGACGGAGTTGAGGATGTCGAACTGGCCGAAGACCACGACCGGGTTCCGGAACGCCATCAGGATGCCGCCGAACGCCGCGATCGCCGCCGAGAGGCCGAACGCGTACAGCTTGGCGCCGTAGACGCCGATCCCGAGGGACGCCGCGGCCCGTTCGTTGGCCCGTACCGCGATGAGCCGCCGACCGGCCCGACCCCGCCGCAGGTTGGCCACTCCGACCAGCACGACCACGAGCACGAGCACGACGAAGGTCGCGTACCGCTCGGGGTGCCTGACGGTGTCGAGGTCGATGCCGAAAAGCGATGGCGAGCCGACGACGGTGCCGTAGCTGCCACCGGTCCGCGCCGGGTTCCCCAGGATGAGCTCCTGGAGCACGAGCGCGAGCCCGAGCGTGGCGATGGCTAGGTTGACGCCGCGGGCGCGCAGGGCCGGCATGCCGACGAGCAACCCGATCGGGACGGCGCCGACCACGCCGGCGAGGACGGCCACGGGGAAGGGCAGCCCGTAGTTGGCGACCAGCCGGGCGGCGATCCAGGCACCCATGCCGGCCAGCGCGTACTGGGCGAGGGAGACCTGACCGCCGAGCCCGGTCACGACGACCAGCGACAGCACGATCATGGCCGTCACCGCCGTCGTGATGACGGCGTCGACCCATGACGGCGACGCCACCCAGACGACGGCAAGGGCAACGGCGGTCAGGGGAACGACGAGCGATGGCCGGATCCGGCCCGAGCCGAGCTCGGGGGGCTGGACGACGACCTCGTCGCGCAGCGGGAGGCCCCGGCCCCGCACCAACAGCACGGCGACGATCGCCAGGAACGGGACCGACTTCGCCCACCCCGGCGTCGAGACATACCGGGCCATCTCCGATTCGGCCACCCCGATGGCCGCCGCCCCGACGGCCGTCAGGACGAACGATCGGAACCCGCCGACCAGCGCTGCGGCTAGGCCGGGCAGGACCAGCAGCACCAGCGTCGACACGTTCAGCGTGCCCGAGAGCGATGCCGTCAGGATGGCGGCCGTCGTTGCCAGCATCCCGGCCAGGGCCCAATTGAGACACGCGACGACATCGGGGGAGATCCCCAGGGACGCCGCCGTGCGCTGGTCCTCGGCCACCGCCGACGTCGACAGCCCGATCTTCGTCCACCGGAAGCCAGCAGCAAGGCACGCGGTCACGCCGGCGCCGACGGCGAACATGATCAGACGGTCGACGCCGATCGGGGTGTCCGGAAGTGGCCGGACGGTGGTGTCCGGCAACAGTGCCGTCATCCGGAAGAAGTCCGGTCCGTACAGGATGTCTGCCACGGCGAGGAAGATCGCCATGAGCGCCAGGGGCCCGAGCAGCCTGGCGACCGCCGGCGCCCGGCGCAGCGGCCGTACGGCGCCCAGGTGGATCGCGACGCCGAGGAGCCCCGACGCCGCGATCGTCACCATGAGCGCCGGGGCCGTCGGCCAGTCCCTGGCCTCGCAGAGCTCGTAGAAGGCGAACGCCCCGGCCATGCCCATCGCGCCCTGGGCGAAGTTGATGATGCCCGAGCCCCGGTAGACCAGCACGAGGCCCTGACCCGCGAGCATGTAGACGGCACCTGCACCGAGGCCGAGCAGTGCGAACCGGAGGATCTCCATGGCCCCGGGGCTCAGCCGGTCGCCGACGCAGCGGCCTCGAACACGTCGACGAACTCGCCCGTCAACGGCACGAACATACCGTCCCTGACTTGGGTGAACAGCACAGACGTGTTGAACAAACGCAGGTCAGGGATCAGCGTCTGGGGCTCGGTGAACGACACGGGGGGAAGCAGGCCGCTGTCGTAGTCCTCGAGCTGGTCGAGCGCGGCGGTCACGGACGCCGCGTCGATGGTGTCCAGTCCCGTGGCGACCTCGGCGAACAGGTGGACGCTGGCCCAGCTGTTCTCGGACAGGTCCTGCTTGGGTGCGTCGGGGTCGAGGGCATCCATCGCCTCGGCGAACTGCTGCACGGCGGGGTCGTCGGTATCCGTGGGGGGCTTCATCCAGCCCACGGCGTAGACACCTTCGATGTCGTCCCCGAAGCCCTGCGAGAGGGCGTCCAGGACCGTGTTGCTCGACGCGATGACCGGGACTTCGGAGCCCGACTGTCGCAGGGCGCTCACGAAGTTGACGAGGTCCTGGGGAAGCATCACCGCCAGGATCGAGTCCGTGTCGTCGGCGGTGGCGGCCGCGACGTAGGACGACATGTCCGGCGCCTGGGGCGGCACCTCCACCTCGTTGACGACGTCCGCGCCGGTGGCGGCAAGACCCATGTCGGCCAGCGCCACCGCTTCGGCGAGGGCGTCCTGGTTGATCCGGACCACGCTCGGCCGCTCGAGCTCCAGCTCGCCCACCAGCACACCCTGCCCGATGAGCAGCCCCGGGGTCCCCGACACGAGCGGGTAGGTCACCTCCGACGCGTAGTCGGCCTCGGAGACCGGGAAGTGTCCGATCGACGGGATCCCGGCCTCCTCCACGACGGGCAGGAACCCGGGCGACACCTGGGACGCGGCGGAGACGAGGGCGACCGCGCCGTCGCCGACGAGCTCGCGGGCGCACTGTGACGCGGCGTTGAGGTCCGCCCGAGTGTCGCACTCGCGGATCTCGATCGGGCGACCGTTGACGCCTCCGTCGGCGTTGATCACCTCGGCCGCCGCCTCTGCTCCGGCGAGGGCCGTCGGGAGGTTCGGCGATGGCGGAGACGCCAGCTCACCGTCCGAGATCAGCCCTAGGACGATCGGCTCGCCGGTGAGGCCGCCATCGCCGGCACCGGCCGACCCAGCCTCGTCGCCATCGTCACCACAACCCACGGCGATCACTGCCGCCAGCAGCACCCCGGTGCCGATGCTGGGCCACGTTCGTCTCATGTTTCCCCCTGTCAGGCGACCTTTCGCTGGGAAGCTACGCCGATTCAACCAAGATGTCAATGAGTGACGCTTGTCTGTCAGTGTCATAGACTTTCCCTGTTGGCTAGCTGTAGGTAGCTCCTTATCGTCATCTACTGACATGATTTGCGCCCCGCCTCGGCGGCACGGCGCCCGACTCAACGGAGATCAGATGCAGATCGGCAACTGGCGCACGACATCCGAGCTCAACGAGATCTACCGAGATGCTCTCGACCTCGGACTCACCGAGAACATCGCCGAGCTGGAGGCATTCGGCTTCACCGTCGTGCCCCCGGAGAAGGTGGCCTCGCCCGAGCTCAACGATCGGCTGCGTACGGCGGTCCTGGAAACCCACGAGCGACGCACCGGCCACCGCATCACCGACCTGTCGAGCGACGACGGCGTGAAGGGTGGCGACGCGGGGCCCGGCCAGCAGCCCTACCAGCTGCACTCACAGATGGTCTACGAGGACCGGGCGTTCGAGGAGGCGCTCCTCGACCCAGCGGTCTTCACCATCGCCCGGTACCTGTGCGGGGCAAGCGTGCTGCTCTCGGACCTGTCCGCGGGCATCAAGGGGCCGCACGACGACCTGGTGCAGCACCTCCACATCGATCAGTCGAACATCCCGCCTCCGCTGCCCACCTACGCGCAGCTCGCCAACGTCACCTGGGCCCTCACCGACTACACCGCCGAGAACGGGCCCGTGGCCATCGTCCCCGGGTCGCACCGCTGGGGCCGGGGCCCGATGGGTCACGAGAAGGACTTCCTCGCAGAGAGTGCGCCTGTGAAGCCGATCCCCGTCGAGGCGCCGGCGGGATCGCTGATCGTCTGGCCGGGGACGACGTGGCACGCGACGTTCCCGCGGACCGCGCCGGGCCTGCGCCTCAACCTCATCCTGGTGTTCTGCCGCAACTACATGAGGACGATCCAGGACTTCCGCCGCATCTCGCCGTGCCCGCCCGAGATCATCGAGCGGAACCCGCCGGAGTTCGGCCGGCTCCTCGGTCTCCACCACCCGTTCCCCTACGACGGCGCCACCCCGCCGGCGCCGGACGAGATCGCAGCGATGACGCGCTCGGGCCGCAACCAGTGGGCCTGAGCGGTCCGTGACCGCCCGGGCCCACCGGAACGACGAGGGGCGTCACCCCCCTCGTCAGGTTGCGGCGGCGCGGCGGGCTTTGGCCGGGGCGGCGGCTTGTGCGGTCGAGCGCTCGGCGTACGTGACGGGCGGAGCGTCGCGCCAGTCCGGGACACCGTCATCGACCGTTGCGATGGGGAGCCCGTCCTCGTGGATCTCCGCCCAGTGGGAGTGGTTCAGCTGGTGCAGCGAGAAGCACGCCTGCAGCGAGTTGTGGAACCCCATGTTGTCGACGGTCTGATTGACGGCCTCCTTGACCAGCAGCGCGGCCATCGTGGGCATCGCCGCGATCCGGCGGGCGAACGCCAGGGTCCGCTCGGTCAGCTCGTCCCGGGGGAACACCTTGCTCACCATGCCAAGGGCGTAGGCATCGTCCACGCTCAGCGCGTCTCCGGTGAGCAGCAGCTCCTTGGCCTTGCGAGGCCCGAACTCCCACGGGTGCCCGAAGTATTCGGTGCCACACATCCCAAGGCGGGCACCGACGACGTCGACGAAGAAGGCGTCCTCGGACGCCACGATCAGGTCACAGCACCACATGAGCATGAGCCCGGCGGCGTACACCTCACCGTTGACCTGGGCGATGGTGATCTTGCGCAGATTGCGCCATCGGCGGGTGTTCTCGAAGAAGTAGTGCCACTCCTGGAGCATCCTGGCCTCCGCACCCTTCCGGGTGCCTCCGTTGATCCCCCAGGTCGCGCTCCCCTCCGGGTCGGTGAGCCGCCGTTCCAGCTCCGAGGGGCTCAGGTCGTGGCCGGACGAGAACATCGTGCCTGTCCCCCCGAGGATGACGACCCGCACCGCATCGTCGGCCTCGGCCCTCAGGAAGGCGTCGTCGAGCTCGAGGAGGAGCTGGCGGTTCTGCGCGTTGCGGGTCTCGGGTCGGTTGAGCAGGATCCGGACGATTGCGCCGTCGTCAAGCGCCTCGTAGAGCAGGTGCCGGTACTCGCCGGCCTTGGTTGTCGTCATGCGGCCCTCCGGGGGTCGGTGGTGATCTGTGAACAGTCGGCCGGGGCGGTCAGCCGACACTGCGGGCCTCGTTCACCCAGTGCGGTTCGCGCAGGACTCGTTTGAGGACCTTGCCGGACGGGTTGCGGGGCAGCTCGTCGACCAGGTCGACCGATCGTGGACACTTGAACCCGGCAAGCCGGTCCCGGCACCACGCGATCACCGCGCTCTCGGTGACGGAGAGCCCCGGGCGGACGACCACCACGGCCTTGACCGTCTCGCCCCATCTCTCGTCGGGCACACCGATGACCGCGGCATCTGCGATCTCGGGCATCCGGAACAGGACGTCCTCGACCTCCCGCGGGTACACGTTCTCGCCGCCCGAGACGATCATGTCCTTGACCCGGTCTGAGACGTAGAGGTACCCGTCCTCGTCGAGGTGGCCGGCATCGCCGGTGTGCATCCAGCCGTCGCGCAGGGCGTCGGCGGTGGCGTCGGGCATGTTCCAGTAGCCCCGCATCGTCTGGGGTCCGGACACGAGGATCTCGCCCTTCTCCCCTGGGCCGGTGTCCCGGTCGAGGTCGTCGACCACCCGGACCCGCGTTCCGACGGCCGGTCGTCCGCAGGACAGGAGCAGCTCGGGCCGGCCGGCGAGGGCCAGGCGGTGGTCGTCCGGCCCGAGCAACGTGACGACCGATGAGCACTCCGTCATGCCGGTGGCCTGGACGAAGTCGCAGCCGAACACTTGGATCGCCTGCCGGAGAGTCTCCTCGGCGATCGGCGAGGCTCCGTACGCGATGCGCTCGAGGCTGAGGAAGGCGCGATCCCCCACCTCAGGGACACCGACGAGCATCGCCTGGATCATCGCGGGGACGAACGTCGCCGTGGCGACGCCGCGCTCGTCCATCGTCTGGACGCAATCGGCGGCATCGAAGCCCGGCCGGAGGAGGATGGTGCCGCCCGAGGCCACCACCGAGAAGCACTGGACCGCGGCGCCGGCGTGGTAGAGGGGCATCACGATCAGGGCCCGGGAGCCCGGCCGGAGCCCGAGGACGATCTGGGTCTGGCGGATGTTGCTGTCCACTGCCCGGTGCGTGAGCACGGCGCCCTTCGGCCGGCCGGTCGTGCCGCTCGTGTACATCTGGTAGAGATCGGCGGTCTCGTCGACGCGATGATCGGTCGTCTCACCGGTCGCGGACCCGACGACCTGGTCGAAGGCGAGCCAGCCACGCCCCGACTCGCCGAGCGCGACGAATCGCCCGACCCCATCCAGCCCTGGGCGCACGCTGTCCAGGGCCGCTGTGTAGCGCGACTCGGCGATCACCGCCCTTGCGCCCGCGTCGTTGACGATGTGGACCCACTCCCGGGGGTGCAGCCGGTAGTTGAGCGGCACGGGGACCACTCCCGCCTTGAACGCCCCGAAGTACAGCGGCAGATACTCCACGCGGTTCTCGGAGAGAACGGCGAGACGGTCGCCCGGCACCAGGCCGAGAGACGCCAGCGCCTCGGCGACCCGATCGCTCCGAGCGTTCACCTCGGCGTAGGTCCAGACGCCATCGTCGTCCTCGATGCAGGCCGTGGATGGCGTCACTCGGGCCCAGTACTCCAGGTAGTCGTGGACCAGCACGTCAGTCTCCGGCCTCCAAGATCTGCAGCCACCGCGCTTCGGCGGCCGAACGGTCGGCGCCGGGTTCGGCGACCCGGCGGAGCTCGACCTTGTTGACCTTGCCGAGGGTCGAGCGAGGGAGCTCGCGGACGCAGTAGACGGCCCGGGGCACCTTGAAGGGCGCCAGCTCGGCCGTGCACGCCTCGATCAGCGCCTGCGCCAGGCCGTCGTCCGCCCGGCGGGCGACGACGAAGGCGACGGGAACCTCGTCGAGCTTGTCGTCGGGGCGGGAGACCACAGCGGCTTCGACGACAGAGCCGGTGGCGATCAGCACACGCTCGACCTCGGAGGCGGCGACGTTCTCGGCGCCGACCCGCAGCACGTCCTTCGCCCGGTCGGCGAAGCTCAGGTAGCCGTCGGGGTGGACGGTGACGAGGTCGCCGGTGCGGAACCAACCCCGCTCGTCGAAAGCGTCGGCCGTCGCCTGCGGCTGGTTGAGGTACTCGGCGAACAGTGAGAGACCCCGGACGCCCTTGACCAGCAGGTGACCCGTCTCCCCGACGTCGACCGGCGTCGCCCCGTCGTCGCCCACGACGGCGATGCGATACTCGGGGGCCGGGCGTCCCATCGACATCGGCCGGTCCGGCGTGTACGGGCTGCCGACGACGCCGTGCGAGATCGTCTCGGTCATCGCCCACCAGCCGATCGTCTTGACGCCGTAGGCCGCGTCGAGAGGCGTGTCGCACAACGCGCCTCCGAACAGCCGGTAGTGGTGGCCCCAGGGAGCGTCACCATCGGCGAGCACCCGGGACGACAACCCCATCAATGACAGCCACGTGCAGCGGTGGCGGAGGGACACGTCCCAGAAGCGGCTGGTCGACCACTTGGGTACGAGCACGAACCGGGCCCCGACCCACAAGCTGGCCAGCATCGAGAAGGCCAGCCCGTTCGTGTGGAACAGCGGGTGGTACACGAGGTGGCAGTCATCCGGGTGGAGGTCCTCGTGGACGGCGTTGACCCGGGCGCCCCAGAGCGCGTTGGCGTGGGTCCACAGCACGCCCTTGGGTCTCGAGGTCGTCCCGGAGGTGTACTGCACGCTCATCGGGGCGAGCGGATCGACGGGTCGCGCTGGGAGGTCGTCCGGATCACCGGCCAGAGCGTCGAACGAGTCCGGGTCACCCCCCACCCCCACCGGCGCTCCCCCGTCGTCATCTGTCATGCACTGCCAGCGCAACCACGGCGCGCTCGCGGAGACGAGCTCTGCGAACTTCGGCTGGGTGATGGCGCCAACGGCCTCGCAGTCCTCCGCGAAGTAGGCCAGTTCGGCGCCGGCCGAACGGGCGTTGGTGGTGACGGCGACCGCCCCCACGGCGGCGCAGGCGAACCACGCGATCACGAACTCGGGGCAGTTCTCGAGATGTACGAGCACCCTGTCGCCAGGATTCACACCCCGCCGGACCAGCCCGGATCCGACGCTTGCTGCCGCCCGGTGGAGCTCGGCGTATGTCCAGGTCCGCTCGCCGCCGGTTGCGTAAGGCTGCCAGACGAGGAAGGGGCGGTCGCCGGTTCGCCTGGCGCGCTCGGAGAGGAGCCTCCACACGTCGAGACCGACGAACGGGTGCAGCCTGTCGTTGAGCTCGAGCAAGGTTCGGCCTCCGTTCAACTGTCGGACCCCCTACACACATCACGTCACTCAGCGACAAGTGTCGCTGAGTGACTACACTTTCGGGCATGGCTCCAGATGTCAACCCAGACGCCACCGAAGGGCAGCCACCGTCGCTGCCCACCATCGACGAGTTCCGTGCCGAGGCGCGGGCGTGGCTCTCGCAACGGGTGCCGTTGCGGCGCCAGCGGGCCACGAACTGGGGCGAGGGGTCGGATCGGGTGCCGGTGTTCCACAACGTGTCGGTCGAGGAAGAGCGCAAGGTCATCGACGACCTCCGGGCCTGGAAGCGTCAGCGGTTCGACGCTGGCTACGGGCCGCTGAGCTGGCCGCCGGAGTACGGCGGACGATCGCTCCCCCCGGTCTATGAGCTCGCCTTCAGCGAGGAGGAGGCGGCGTTCGACGTGCCGCCCGTGCACGAGGCGGTCGGCATCACCACCGAGCTGATCGCGCCCACCATCCGAGAGTGGGGGACCGCCGAGCAGCGGAACCGATTCTTGATGCCGATGCTCCGGACCGACGAGCTGTGGTGCCAGCTGTACTCCGAGCCCGGCGCTGGCTCGGACCTGGCCGCCATCAGGACGAGGGCCGACTTCGACGGCGAGCAGTGGACGATCAACGGCCAGAAGGTCTGGACCTCGGGCGCCCAGCACGCATCGTGGGGGTATCTGATCGCCCGCTCAGATCCCAGCCTGCCGAAGCACAGGGGCCTCACCGCGTTCCTCCTCCCGATGGACGCCCCCGGCGTCGAGGTCCGTCCCCTGCGCCAGATGTCCGGTGGCTCATCGTTCAACGAGGTGTTCTTCACCGACGTCCGCCTCGCGGACACCGCCCGCCTCGGGGAGCGCAACGGTGGTTGGAGCGTCGCCATGACCACGCTCGGGTTCGAGCGCGTGGCGGGGAGCGGCGAGGGCGGCGACCTCATCGGCCGGTTCCAGGCCGCCCTCGGCCTGTCCCGCCACTTCGGCCGCGACCGTGACCCGGTCGTCCGCCAGCAGCTGGCGGCCGTCTACATGTACGGACGGCTGGCCGAGTTGAACAGTGAGCGGGCCAGGCAAGCGTGGAGCGCGGGAGCGACTCCAGGGCCCGAGGGCTCGATCAGCAAGCTGTTCCACGCCAACGGGCTCGCGTCGGTCACCAGGCTCGTGTCGCTGCTCCTCGGCCCCCGCCTGGCCGCCGACACCGGCGAGTGGGGCACGTTCGCCTGGGCCGAGCACGTGACGGGCGCTCCGGGGAACCGCATCGCCGGTGGTACCGATGAGGTGCAGCGGACGATCATCGGCGAGCGGATCCTTGGGCTCGCGCCGGAGCCCAAGGTCGACCGGGACGTTCCCTTCCAGCAGGCTGCGGCCCGCTGACCCTGTCCGGTGGTTCAGGCCGGGATCTCGATCCCGGCCTGAACCCGGTCCCAGGTGGCCGGCGTGATCCCGACCTTCCGCAGCATGACCTTCTGGATGCGGTCGGTCGGGGTCTTCGGGAGAGCGGGGACGAACTCGACATAGCGAGGGACCATGAACCGCGGCATGATCGGGACGAGGAACTCGATCAGCTCGATCTCGCTCAGCCGGGACTCCGGCCGGCGCACGACGACCACCTTGACCTCGTCCTCGTTGAGCTCGGACGGGACCGCGACCGCCGCCGCTTCCTGGACCTCCGGGTGGCTGCTGACGATGCCCTCGACTTCGAAGCTAGAGATGTTCTCGCCCCGCCTGCGGATGGCGTCCTTGATCCGGTCGAGGAAGTAGAAGTTGCCTTCGGCGTCGCGCCGGAAGGCGTCGCCGGTGTGGAACCAGCCGTTGCGCCAGGCCCGCGCCGTCGCCTCGGGCATGCCGAGGTAGCCCGCGTTGAGCGTCCACGGTTCATCGCTTCGGACGATGAGTTCGCCGACTTCGCCGACGGGGACTTCGCAGTCGTGTTCGTCGACTATGCGAACCTCGAAGCCGGGCCTGAGCCGCCCACAGCTCGCGTGGTTGGCGTTGGTGACGTCCCCGCCGTCCGAGGCGATCACGGGTGCGAGCTCGGTCATGGCGTAGGCGGTGCCGGCCTTGAGCCCGAAGCGGGCGCAGAAGGCCTCGACGTCGGGGAGGACCGGTGCCATCAACGCATAGCGCAGCGGTGAGTCAGCGTCGTCGGGCTTCGGATCGCGCGCGCTCATGAGCTGCGCGATGGCGGCGACCATGACCGTGATCGTGCACCGGTGCGCCTCGATGTCATCCAGGAAGGCGGTCGCGCTGAACCGGTCACGGATCACGACCCGGCCGTTGACGAGGGCCATCAGGTACGGCATGGCCTTCGCTCCCATGTGGTAGGTGACGACCGGTAGGTAGAAGCAGTCGTCCTCGCCGAACGCACCGGGCGGGAAGGCACCGACCGCCAACTGGTGGAGCTGACCCCAGGGCATCATGACGCCCTTCGACGGTCCGGTCGTGCCCGACGTGTAGACGATCGAGGCGATGTCCCACACGTTCGGCGCCTCGAGGTCGCAGGCGGGGCCACCGCCGCTGAGGAACTGCTCCGCGGTCATCAACTCGAACGATGAGGCCGGCAGCGAGCCGTCCGCGTCGAGCACGACCAGGGTGGGCTTCGCGTCGAGGTCGGCGGCGACGGCCTCGAACCTGTCGAGGAAGCGGGCCTCTACCAGCACGACACTCGCCCCGGAGTTGGTGAGGGCGTGGACCAGCATCGGCCCGCGGTAGTCGGTGTTGATGGGTGTCTCCACGGCCCGCAGCCAGGAGAGCCCGAGCCACGAGAAGTAGAACTCGAACCTGATCGAGGACATCGTCACGACGGTGTCGCCGGCGTGGACGCCGAGCCGCTGGTACGCGCCGGCCCATCGCTGCGCGCCCCCGTGCAGCTCCGAGTAGGTCAGCCGTTCACCGTCGACGTGCTCGATCAGCACACGGTCGGGGTGCTCCCGGGCCCGCTGCGCGACGAGGCTGGGCATGATCAGCGTGCGGTCGAGCAAGGCTCAGCCCTCCACCTGCTGGAAGATCACGGCCGCACCGAGCGCGGCAGCCGATGGTACGACGAGATGTCCGCTCGGTGAGGTCGTCGGCGCGAACCCATTGGTTCGTAGCAGCTGCTCCGTTGCCGCCAGGTCACCGACGCTGACCGCGTAGGCGACAAGTGCGGCCAGGGCGGGTGGGTGCTCACCGCCCAGGTCGGGTGGGTGCTCACCGGGGAGCAGCGCTTCGAGGTCGCTGGCGGCCACGAGTGTCAGCCTGCTGTCGTCGAGCTGGAACACCCGTGCGGACCCCGATTCACGAGCGGTCCGAGCGAGGTAGGTCTCATAGCGACGCTCGACCGAGGCCAGCTCGTAGTCCGCGACGCAGAGGATGGTGTCGACGAGGTCGAGCGCTCCGTTGGGGTGATCGACCGACCGGAGATCGTGCAGGGATTCCGTCTCGGCCACGGCGAGGATCGCCTCGGCGCCGGCGGGCCCGCTCGAGATCTCGAGGTGGCGGACCGTCTCGATGCGAGGACCGTCGTCGGTGTCGACGGGGCGTTGCGTCGTGTTGACGCCGCTGTGGTCGACGTGGGCGGAGGTGAGCCGGTCGGCGATCGCGTCGATGTCCGGGGTGGCGAACACGAGCCGGTGCAGCCCCTCGAACCGCGCGAGACAGGACACGAAGCGGTCGACGGTCTCGTTGATGACCTCCGTCACCTTCGCCAGGTGGTCGGCGGGGACCTGAAGTGGCACGAGGTTGGCGTCCCCGGGGATCCGGACTCCGTCGGTGACGACCGTGACGAGCTCGACGAAGTTGCGGCGCAGGTAGGCATGGGTGTTCCCGGCACCGAACGGCTCCAGGTCACCACTGTCCTGCGGCAGCGCCGGGTACGACGGAGGTTCGAGAGCGAAGCCGAGCCGGCGGTACACGGCGAGGGCATCTTCCATGTCGTGCACGACGAGCCCGACGTGATGCAGGTTGCGGATGTCATCGCTCATGTCGAGGGTCTTCTCCATGGGGGTCTGTCGAATGGGGGACGCATCAAGCGCTGGTGCCGAACGTCAGGCCGGTGGCCGACCGGGTCGGGGCTGGGTTGCTGATGACGTCGACCGACCTGCCGAATGCCATGGCAGCCCGCTCGGGTGGCACGTAGGGGGGCCATCCCTCGGCGGGGATCCCCGTGGCTGCGAAGGCGATCCAGGCGTCCTGGAGGGCGCTGCCCAGCTCATGGACCTCCTCGTCGTCGGCACCGGCCAACATTGGGGAGCGGGTCCAGTTCTCGGGGTTGTTGAACACGAACGGCAGCTCGACCGTGTGGGCGGCGCCGAGCCGCCCGCCGAACGCGGGCGATCGCCAGGTGAACCAGGCAAGGTATGCGGGACGACCGGCGGCAGCACGCCGCTCGGCCAGCTCGATGCTCGGCACCGCCCCCTCCTCGCTGAGCAGTGTGCAGAGGACCTCCGGTGCGGTCCTGCCCGCCTCCCGGGCCGTGTACGACTCGAAGACGCGCAGGCCCTCGTCTCCCCAGGTGGCCTCGACCTGGGCCAGCACGGTGAGCTGGTCCTGCTCGAAGAACGTCTCGTCGAAGGCGAAGACGAATCCCATCTCCTCGGCATTGACGCCGATCAGTAGGTCGCCGGCGTCCATGGCACCGCGCCGGGCTGCGGCGACCGGATCCTCGGGAAGGACGTCGCCGTCGACCACCGGCCGGAAGGGCGCCATCGACGACGGTTGCAGCCGCGGATCACCGCCGACTGCGACCGCGGCCTGCAGCAGCGTCTTCTCCTGAGCTTCCAGGATCCGGTCGGCGGGAAGGTCGAGCAAGGCGTCGACGCTGTCGTGAGGGATGCCCGCGGCGGCGAGGAAGACGTCGGTGACCGCGGTGGCCTCGTCGAGCGTGTGGGCCGGCAGCTGGAGACCGCTGCTCCACACGATCGCCCGCTGGAACAGCCCGGAGGCGCGGGGCATTGCGTGGAGCGCCACGACCGAGAGCCCGCCCGCGGACTGGCCGGCGACCGTTACCCGTGCGGGGTCGCCGCCGAAGGCGGCGATGTTGTCGCAGACCCACTCCAGGGCCATGCACTGGTCCTGAAGGCCGAGATTGGCTGCCGGCCCGCCTGCGCCGGTGCTCGTCGGCAGGTACAGGTAGCCGAGTGCGCCGAGCCGGTAGTTGACGGTGACGACAACCATCCCGCCTCGCCTGGCCATGACCGAGCCGTCGTACCACGATGCAGAACCCGCTCCGAACATGTACCCGCCGCCGTGGAGCCACACGAGCACCGGGAGCTGCGCCCCGCTGGCCGGTGCCGGGGTCCAGACGTTGAGCGTGAGGCAATCCTCGCTGTAGCCAGGCACGTCCATCGGCCCCATCACGACCTCGGCCCGCGACGGCGGCTGCATCGGCGCCGGCCCAGGTTCCTCGGTCGGGCGCACGCCGTCCCAGGCTGGGGGCCGCTCCGGCGGCAAGAACCGCCGGGGCCCGACCGGTGGCGACGCGTAGGGCACGCCGCGGAAGGACCCGATGCCGTCGCGCCATCGCCCGCGCACCACACCGGCCTCGGTCCGGATGTCACAGCTGGCCGAGCGTTTGGTCAACGCGAGCTCTCCTCGTCGGTGTGGTGGGAGTTTGACGGTAGACCGACCCGACCATAGTGTCAATTAGCGACATAAGTCAGTGAGCGCCGCTATTTCCGGCAAGGAGACGCATGGACGGCCGTCAGGTGGAGTTCGCAGGAGACGAGTGGTTCGACCTGTTCCGGCGGCGGCTCCACGAGGTGATCCCCGCCATGGGCTCGGCGCTGGAGGGCGTGACCTTCTCGATCTGCGAGATCGCAACCGACCCACCCGAGCACCTCGCCGATCCCGGTACCAACCGGGTGGCGTGGTGGTTCCGCATCGACGGGCCGACGGTCGAGGTAGGCCGTGGTGCGCGCGACGACGTGGCCAACCGTTCCGAGGGCGACTACTCGGCCGTTCTGACCGCGGCCCGGACCGTGTACGCCGACGACCCTCGGACGCTTGACAAGCAGCGGCGACGGCGGAGCTCGGCCGTGAGGCGGGGGCGAGCCACCCCCCTGGTGGTGCCGCCCGAGCTGGAGGAGACGCTCCTTGAGCTGCACGACTTCCTCGCCCGCCGCACCTGCTGAGGCGCAGACGCGGGAAGACAAGTCATGACACTCGTTGCCAGTTATGCTGTCGCCGTGGCCGAAGGTGGATTGCGTGAGCGGAAGAAGGCGAAGACGCGGGCGCTGATCGTGGAAGCCGCGACGCCGATGTTCATCGAGCGCGCGTTCGACGACGTCACGCTCGACGAGGTCGCCGCCGCCTGCGAGGTCTCGGTCCGGACGGTGCTGCGCCACTTCGAGACCAAGGAGGCCTTGGCGCTCTCCGAGGAGATCGATGCCCTCGAGCGCTTCAAGGCCGGCTTGGCCAGGCGCTCCGGCGGCGTCCTCTCCTACTGGCGGTATTACGTCGGCATGATAAGCGCCGAGTTCGCCGCCCGGGAGGACTGGCATCGGAGCCGGTTCGCGATCCTGCGCGAGCCAGCGGTCCGCGCCGAGTACGTCCGCATTCAGCGTGAGATACAGCGACTCCTCGCCGCCGCACTTGCCGAGGAGTCGTCCGGCGACCCGTTCGCACCGGAGATGCTCGCCGCGTCGCTCAGTGCCGGCAACGAAGCCGTCATGGCGGACTGGCTGAGGGACAGCCGCCCCTTTGAGCCCCACGCTCTGCTCGAGGTCATCGACTACGCGTGCGATATCTTCGCCGACCGACTCAAACCGACTTCGTAATGAACGACGAGATGTGCCCGAGGGTTTCCGCCGGCGCCTCGAGGTGAGGGGCGTGCCCCACGCCCTCGAGCACGACCGTGCGGACGGGTCCGGCGACCTCTCGCTCGATCGCCCGTAGGTGCGCCAGGGTCCCGTAGCGGTCGTCGGTCCCCTGGACGACGAGCACCGGGCTCTCGATCCGAGGGAGCATCTCCTCGATGCTCCAGTCGCGGAACGCTGGATCGAGCCAGGCCTCGCTCCACCCCCAGAACGTCGCGGCCGGATCGGCATGGTGCCGCCGCATGCGCTCGGGCATGTCGGTCGTCCGGAAGGCCTCCTGCGCGGCTCGGATGCCCCGGATCGTGCGGTCCTCGACCGACACGTGTGGGGCGAGCAGGACGAGCCCGGCCACCGGGAACCCCCCGCCGGCGTGGATCAGAGCGATGGAGGCCCCGTCGCTGTGGCCGATCAGCACCGGGCGGTGCACGCTCAGCCGGTCGAGGATCTCGGGCAGGACGTTGAGGGCCTCGTCGTGCATATAGCTGACAGGCCGAGGCCGGCGGACCGGAGCGGAGCGGCCGTACCCGTGCCGGGAGTACACGAGCGTGCGGGGCCCGCCCACCGCGGCCCGCACGGCGTCGGGGAACTCCCGCCACAGGCGGAGCGACCCCAGGCCCTCGTGGAGGAACACGAGCGCCGGTCCTCCCGGGGCGCCCGGCACCGGTTCGTCCACGCGGTATTCGATGTCTCCGCCTGCGACACGGATGACGGACGGCAATGCGCTCTCAGCTCGAGGGCTCACTGCCGACGACGCTCACGAAACTGACGCAGTCTCCCGGCTGGCCGCCCAGGTTCTGGGTCAGAGCCAGCTTCCGGTCACCGGCCGTCACCGATGCGATCTGGCGGTCACCGGCCTCGCCGCGCAGCTGCGCCCAACACTCGAAGAGCATCCGCAGTCCCGAGGCACCGATCGGGTGGCCGAAGCTCTTGAGGCCCCCGTCGGGGTTGACCGGAAGGTCCCCGTCAAGATCGAACGTGCCGGCCAGCACCTCCTTCCAGGCAAAACCTCGGGGGGCGAAGCCGAGGTCCTCCATGAGCACCAGCTCGGTGGGCGTGAAGCAGTCGTGCACCTCGGCCATGGCCAGCTCGGCCCGGGGATCCTCGATGCCCGCCTGGGCGTAGGCCTCTGCCGACGAACGCACGACCTCCGTGAAGCTGGTGTAGTCGTACGTCGAGTCCGTCTGGCCAGCCGCGGGGCCGGCGACGAACGACAGCGCCTTCACGTAGATGGGCCGGTCGGTGTAACGGTGCGCGTCCTCGGCCCGGCACACGATGGCGGCCGCCCCACCGTCGCTCACGCCGGAGCAGTCGAAGACGCCGAGCGGGCCGGCGACGATCGGGGCGTTGCAGATCACGTCTTTGGCCACCTCCTTGCGGAACTGGGCCCGTGAGTTGAGCGCCCCGTTGCGGTGGTTCTTCCAGGCGATCCGGGTGAGGACATCCTTCATCTCGGCCTCGTCGACGCCGTACTTCTTGGCGTACGCGGGGGCGAGCAGCGAGAACATCGCCGGGGCGGTGAGCTGGACGGTCGTGCCGTCCGACGGCGGGACCGGCAGGACCAGACCCGAGTACCCGCCGTCCTTGAGCTTCTCGGCTCCGATGGCCATGGCCAGGTCGAAGGCGCCAGAGGCGACTGCATAGCAGGCGTTGCGGAAAGCCTCGGAACCGGTGGCGCACATGTTCTCCAGGCGGGTGACCGGCTTGTAGTCCAGCTTGAGCGGGCGGGACAGCGTCAGCCCGCTGATGCCGGACGACATCGTGCCGAGCCAGAAGGCGTCGACGTCGGCGACCCCGACGCCCGCCGAAGCGGCGGCGTCGGTGGCCGCGTCGATGAGGAGGTCGTCGAGGCTGAGGTCCCAGCGCTCGCCGAAATTCGTGCACGCCATGCCGACGATCGCCACGCGATCCCGGATGCCCTTGGAGCCCATCAGTCCTCTCCTCCGATCGGGTGCGCCGAGCGCACCGGCTTCGCCTTCCAGAAGTAGTTGTGGACGCCGTTCGCCGTGTGCAGCTTGCGGAACGTCATCCGGACCCGCAGACCGATCTCGACCTCGGCCGGATCGAGGTCGGTCAGCTCGCACGAGAACCGTCCCCCGCCGTCGAAGTCGATCACCGCGGCCACCACGGGCGGCGACAGGCTGAACGCCAGTCGGTCGACAGTGAACGTCGCGACCGTGCCAGTGGCGTCGGCCACCCGCTCGGTCGCCATCTCGTCGACCGCCGCGCAGCCGCTGCATACCCGAGCCGGCGGCAGGTGGAGGGTGCCGCAGCCGTGGCACCGCGAGCCGTTGAAGCCGAACTTCCACGCCCCGGCGCGCCGCGAAGGCGGCGCCGCCGGCGGCTCTGGGTCGGGACGGCGCGGGGGCTCGCGGTGGAGTACGTCGCGCCAGGTGAGGAACGCGTTGTACGGGAGGTCGGAGCGGCCGGTCTCCACCTGCGCGGCGACGGTGGCTGCCCCAGTCCGCCAGAGTCGCTCCCGGGCAGCGGCCAGGTCGCCGGTCGCGCGCAGGACCAGGGCGTCGGCGCCGTCCGACAGCGACACCACCAGGATCGTCTCGTCGGGCTCGGCTCGGTCGAGGACGTCGCACAGCGAGATGCCGACTTGGGCCGCCCCGGTGTTGCCGATCCGCCGGGCGAGGTCGGGCGCCAGGGCCTCGTGCCGGGCCCCGATCGTCGAGGCCAGCCGCCGGGTGGCGCGGCCGTGGGGCCCGGCGACGACCACGTGGTCGAGCTCGTCGGCCGCCAGGCCTGCCTCCTTGAGGGCATCGGCGACGACCGCCTCGCCCATCGGCCCGTAGGCGTGCTCGCCGAACCGCTCCTCCCACCGGTCGCTCGACGCCGCTCCCGGCACCCGCCACCGCTCGAGGATCTCCTCGCTCACGTGAGCCCACGCCAGCACCTCGGCGGCGACCGCTTCGGTCCCGAAGAGGAAGGCCGCGGCACCGTCCCCACCGTCCCGCTCGTCGCCGCCGCCGGGGAGCCCGGTGCGTATGTCGGCCATGGTGGCGAGGGCAGGCTCCCCGCGCCGGGACCAGGCGTCGGCGAGCGCCATCGCCCCGGCGGCCGACCGGACGCTGCCGCCGACGTCGAAGGCGGCAGCCGAGGTCGGGAGCCCAAGGGCGGCGTGCAGGGCGGTGGCGTCGTTCTTGTCCAGGTAGGCGGGAGCCGACGTGCTGAGGGTCACCAGTGCCGGGGCGCTGCTCTGCGACAGGACGACGCTGCGGGCTGCCTCGACCGCCATCGATGTCGTGTCCTCGTCGTAGGAGGCCACGGTGCGCTCTCCCCGGCTGGTGGCGATGCCAAGGGCGTCGCCGATCGCCTCGCGCCGCAGGCGCCAGTACGGGAGGTAGGCGCCCCACGCCACGATTCCGTTCGCCATCGGGTGCTCCTTCGGGCTGGGCGAGTTCCACCAAGATTAGACGTCAATGAGTGACAAGTGTCAATTACTGTCGCTACCTGGCAGGGTCGGCGGGGCCAGCTGGTACTGGCAGGTCAGCGTCCGGCCCAGTCCGGGGTCGACGAGCGCGGCCCGGAAGACGTCGGCCCCGAGCACCAGCCCGTCGATCGTGGGCACGGTGCCGCAGAACACGACGAGATCGCCCACCACGTCGGCGAACCGGCGCCGGTAGAAGCCGACCTGGCGGATGAGTGCCAGAGGGCCGCGCTGGTAGTCCCGCCACGCGCCGCAGACCCGCACCTGCGACCTCAGCTCGAGGGTGTCCCAGCGCGCCTCGACGTCGGCGAGCCGCCAGCACTCGCTGGCGATCACCTTGGGGCACGCGGACTTGGCCGCTGCCATCGACGTGCGCTCGAGCACGCGGTCGGTGTGGTCACTGCCCACCGACAGGTACCAGTCGCCTCCGGCCCGGGCCAGGACCGGCTCCACTTCCCCCGACGACCGCGCAGGATCGACCTCGATCCGCCCAGCCGACGTGAGTGCCGAGGCGTCCAGCTCCCACACGGCCGGGACCTCCGCCGGCGGCGGCACGCCGTGGGCCGCCAGCTCGTCGAGGTGGACCTGGACGGCGGCCCGATCGCGACCCGAGTAGCCGACGACAGCCACGGTCGGGTACTCCAGGTCGACCAGCACGCCATCCGGCGAAAGCTTCAGATCCACGTTCGCTCCTTAATGTCAGTGAGTGACATGTGTACACTACTGCCATGAAGCCGGCCCTAGAGTTCTTCCCCGCCGACCGGATCCCGTGGACGCCCGCGGGCGACGGCCGCCGCGAACGCATCCTCAGCCACGATCCGACGTCCGGTGTCGCCTCCCGGATGCTGGAGTTCGGGGAGGGCACCGTGACCGAGGAGACGCTGACCCACGAGTTCTGGGAGGAGGTGTGGATCCTTCGGGGTTCCATCACCGACCTGCGGCTCGGGCAGACCTTCACCGAGGGGATGTACGCCTGCCGTCCGCCGGGGATGCCCCATGGGCCGTGGGAGTCGCCCGATGGCTGCACCACCTTCGAGGTGCGCTACCCCGCCGCGGGAGAGCGCTCGTGACCCGCACCGGAACCAGCTACCTGGACGCCCTCCGGGACGGTCGGCACGTCGTCATCGACGGCGAGACCGTGAAGGACCTGACTTCGCACCCGGCCTTCGCCCGGTCGGCGCGCGCGTTCGCCCGTCTCTACGACGTGGCCCTTGAGGAGCCGGAGGTCATGACGTTCCCGTCGCCGGCCACCGGCGAGCCGGTCAACATGAGCTTCCTCGTGCCCACCACACAGGCGGACCTCGTCGCCCGACGCCGGGCCATGCGCCGCTGGGCCACGGAGAGCTACGGGTTCCTCGGCCGCACGCCCGATCACGTGGCGTCCCTCCTGACCGGCCTCGCCGCCGCGCCCGAGGTCCTCGCCAGAGGGGCGCCCGAGCTGGCCGCGAACGCCACGCGGGTCCACGCCGAGGCCCGGGACCGGGACCTCTACCTGTCCTACGTCATCATCAACCCCCAGAACGACAAGTCCCAGCCTTCCAGCCGGCAGGAGGAGCCCTTCCTCCACGCCGGCATCGCCGAGGAGCGAGACGGTGGGTTCGTCATCCGGGGAGCGAAGATGATCGGGACCTCCGCCGTCTTCTCGGACCTGCTGTTCGTGAGCACCATCCAGCCGATGAGCTCCGAGGACGAGGCGTACGCCTTCAGCTGCGTGGTGCCGATCAACGCCGCCGGGTTGAAGCTGTACTCGCGCCGCTCGTATGAGGCGAACGCGACCAGCACCTACGACCACCCGCTGTCGAGCCGGTTCGACGAGAACGACTGCCTGGTCGTGTTCGACGACGTCTTCGTCCCCTGGGAGAACACCTTCGTGTACCGGGATGTCGAGCTGACGGCCGCCCAGTTCTTCGCCACGCCCGCGCACGTCTACATCAACACCCAGGCCCAGATCCGGTGCTGGACCAAGCTGGAGTTCCTCGCCGGGATCGCCCAGCGGGTCGCCCGCACCAACCAGACGCTCAAGGACCCGCTCGTCGCCGACATCCTCGGGCGCCTTGCGGCGTCCGTGGCGATGATCGAGGCCGGCGTGCTGGCCACCGAGGTCGCGTGCGAACCGCTGCTGGGCGGCGCCGTCCGCCCGAACGCCCGGCTGATGTACGCCACCATGGCTACCGCGGGCCAGACCTACGCCGGCGCCATCGAGGCGCTGCGCACACTATGCGGCGGCGGGGTCATCCAAGTGCCGTCCTCGGTCGCCGACCTGCTGGCCGACGAGCCGGGCGAGGACTTCCGCCGCTACGTGCGCTCACCCGGAGCGCCGGCCGAACAGCGCATCTCGCTGTTCAAGCTCGCCTGGGACGTGATCGGCTCCGAGTTCGCCGGCCGGCACCAGCAGTACGAGCTGTTCTACTCGGGCGGACCCTTCGTCGCCCGGGCCTACGCGAACCGCAACTTCGACTGGGCTCGCGGCGAGCAGCTCGTCGACCGCTGCCTCGCCGAGACGGCCTTCGACGCCCGCGCGGAACCAGCCGACGCGTCGGGCCCGTGACCACGGTCCGTCGGTGGCCGGACCGGGGCCGATGCCCATGACGCGAGGCGGTACCCCGACGACGACGACGACGCTGCGCACCTTCGCCAGCGGCTCGAAGCCGCGCTGACGACCGTACTCAGCGGAGGTCAGCAGCAGCGCAGCAGCCCCGTCGCTCAGCGGGCTGGACTTGCCGGAGGTGACGGTGCCGCCATGGACGAACGCCGGCTCCAGCGCGGCAAGCTTCTCGAGCGTGGTGTCGCGCCGGGGCCCTCGTCGACCGCCACGGTCGACGAGGTCATTCGGGACGTGACATCGATGGGGGACGACCTCGTCGGCGAACCGCCCGGTGTCGATGGCCCCAGCTCCATACGCCCTCGAATCAGGCGGGCCGCACCCGGGGGAACAGGTCGAGCGCGTTGCCGCGGCCCACCCGCTCCAACTGCAGGGCGGACAGGCCCGGGTAACGACGCAGCCCGGCCGCGTTGTCGAGGGCGTGGTGAGCGGGCATGAACGGGAAGTCGCTGCCGAACAGGATGTGACTCGGGTCGACGAGGTCTCCGAGGCAGGCCAGCTGGGTCGGCGTCGCCGACATCGCGACGTCGTAGTAGAGGCGCCGCAACGACCCGAGGAGATCAGCCGGCGGCTTGCCCCGCAGGTCAGGATCGATGGTGGCGGCGTGGGCAATCCGGGGAGCGAGGAACGGGACCGTCCCACCGGCGTGGGACAAGATCAACTTCAACCCCGGATGTCGATCGAGCGTCCCGGAGAACAGGAGGCTCATCACGGCCCGGGTCGTCTCGATCGGGAACTCCGCAACCGAACCCGGCGCGCCGAACAGTGGGCCGGGCTGGGGCGGCAGGACCGGGTGCACGAATACAGGAACCTGCCGGTCCGCGAGCGTGGCCAGCAGCGGCTCGAACTGCGAGTCACCGAGGTATCGGCCCCACGTGCTCGTGTACACGCCGACACCGTCGAGCCCGAGCTGATCGAGGGCGTAGGCCACCTCGCCAAGGGCAGAGGACATCTCGTGCACGGGGATCAGGGCAAAGGCCCCGAAGCGAGTCGGATGCTCGTGGACGACGCCAGCGAGGTGCTCGTTGACCCGCCGGGCCAAGCGGCAGGCGTCCTCACCTGCCGCGTCCGCCAGACCCGGCGAGCTGATCGACAGGATCGCGGTGGCGATGCCCGCCTCGTCCATCACCGCCAGGCTCGCCTCCGGATCCCACGCCGGGAACGACGCACCCTGGACCGGCGCCCGTACGCCCCGCTCGGCGAGAGCGGCGAGATACAGCTCCGGGATGGCGTGATGGTGCACGTCGATGAGACCGATCGAGCTGTCCACCCAGCCATCTTACGTCAATCACTGTCAAATGTCAGTGATTGACTCTAGGCGAGCGGGCACGAGCACCCAGCAACTTCCCCCCTTGATGCCGTTCCGTCGAGATGCCGGCATGCCGGGACCCGCGACGTCCCGCTGCCGGCGAATCGGTGCAGCACAGGGTGTCAAGCATCGCAGCGCCCAGCCGGCTCGCAGGTATGCGGTATACCCCCGAACAGCAAGAGGCGGGCCTTGAGGACCGCCTCTGACCTGGACTTATTCAGCGCGCTCGGAGGGACTCGAACCCCCAACCTTCTGATCCGTAG
>DATHJB010000083.1 GCA_035316325.1 Acidimicrobiales bacterium | reverse complement strand
GGGTGACCGGTGGCCGAAGCCACAGGCAGGCGCTTTGGAGGGGCCCTCCGGGAGTGCACTAGGGTGGCTCCCCTCATGGGCTCGTTGATCAAGAAGCGCCGCAAGCGGATGCGCAAGAAGAAGCACAAGAAGATGCTGAAGCGCACCCGTTGGCAGCGCCGCGCCGCCGGCAAATAGCAATCGAGTACGTCCGGCGGAATGCCGAGCCCGCACCGGAGCCCAGCGTCTAGTACGCCGGCACGGTGCGGGCGACGATGCGCCCCTCGCCGGGGAACGCTCCCTCGACGAACCACGTCGACCCGGACCCGGCCAGCACCGGGGCCTGTCCCGTCGCTCCCGCCAGTTGGTCGCGCCACTCGACCAGCCGTGGCTCCACCCGGAGCGCGGCCGGCTCGAGGTCGTTGGGGCCGGTAGCCGAACGGGGGCCGCCCAGGCGGTCCCACATCCGGTAGACGGCCGGCGTCGAGCAGCCGAACGGCGGCGTGAGCAGCGTGTACGTCCGGGCCTCGAAGGGCAGCGGCGTCAGCACCTCGCCCGTCCCCCTGACCTGCGCCCGCCCCCCGTGCACGCAGAACGGCACGTCGGCGCCCAGCTTGCCGGCGACGCCCACGTCGTCGACCCCGGCCCAGCGCAGCACCGCCGCCGCGTTCGACGACCCGCCGCCCAGCCCGGCCCCGGCCGGGATCCGCTTCACCAGCCGCACGTGAGCCTGCCGCCCGACCGTCACCAGCGCCCGGGCCACCAGGTTGTCGCCCCCCTCCGGCACCCCCGGCGGCCCGCCGACCACCTCCAGGCCGTCACCCGGCGAGAACGTGAGCGAGTCGGCCAGGTCGAGGCTCACCATCTCGGCGTCGAGCAGGTGGTAGCCGTCGGGACGGACCCCGACCACCCGCAGCGACACGGTGAGCTTGGCCGGCGCCGGCAGGGTCGCAGCGGTCATGACGCCAACCGCGACCACGCCGCCAGGTCGAGCTCCTCGGCCCGGGCCTCCGGACGCACGCCCGCCGCGACGAACTCCGAGGTGTCGACCAGCCCCGCCAGCGACCGCCGCAGCATCTTGCGCCGCTGCCCGAACCCGGCGTCGACCAGGCGGAACAGCCGCTCCCGGTCGACGTCCGCCGCGGGAGCGACCGGGTGCCGCACGAGTCGCACCAGCACCGACTCCACCCGGGGCTGGGGGACGAACACCGTCGCCGGCACCCGCCCGACCACCTCGGCCGTCGCCCACCAGGCCACCTTCACCGACGGGATGCCGTAGCCCTCGTCGCCGACCCCCGCCGCCAGCCGCTCCCCCACCTCGCGCTGCACCATCACCAGCATCCGCCGGATCGCCGGCACGCCCGCCAGCAGGTCGAGCACCAGGGGCGTGGCGATGTTGTACGGCAGGTTGGCCACCAGGGCCCACTCGGGCGACGCCGACAGCAGCGACCCCCAGTCGAGCCGCCGGGCATCGCCCTCCACCACCCGTACCGGCACATCGGTGCCCGCCACCACCTCACGCAGCACCGGCACCAGGTGGCGGTCGATCTCCACTGCCGTCACCGAGGCCCCCGTCGCCGCCAACGCCAGCGTCAGCGACCCCAGCCCCGGCCCCACCTCCACCACCGAGTCGCCCGGCCCGACGTCCGCCAGCGCGGCGATCTTCCGCACGGTGTTGGGGTCGGCCACGAAGTTCTGCCCCAGGGCGCGGCTGGGCGTGAGGCCGTGGGTGGACAGCAGCTCACGCACTTGCCGGGGGCTCAACGTCACCCCCGCATTCTTGCGGTCCGAGGACGTAGCGCCTAGGACACCGTCTCCGGGCGGTAACCCAGCGGCCACAGCACGGACTCGAAGACCCAGTCGGCCGCCCGGAACATGATGTCCGGCTGCGTGTCGGGGTAGTAGGCGATGAAGTGGTCCTTGCCCTCGTAGGGCACCCAGGTGCAGGTCGCGCCCACCGCGTTGCCGGCGTTGCAGCGGTCCAGCCCAGTCTGCGTGAGCACCGTGGTGTCGGCGGTGCCGTGGAACATGATCGTCTGCCGGTCGCCGGCCGACGGGTTCACCCCGGTGCCCCCGGCGATGGCGATGCCGCCCGCGGCGGGCGTGTCGGCCGGGAAGTCGAGCACGTGCATGGCGTTGTAGGCGCCCGCCGAGTAGCCGGCGGCGACGACGGCGTCGGGGTCGATGTCGTACTCGTCGGCGTGGGCGATCAACCACTCGACGCCGGCCAGGGCGTCGGCGTAGCCGTCGATCACGCCCTCGACGCTGAACTCCGGCCGCACGCGGTACTGCAGGGTGACGCCGACGTAGCCCCGCCGGGCGGAGTCCTCGGCGTACACGGACATGTGCTCCTTCTCCCCGAAGGTGAAGCCGCCGCCGAACATCCACATCACCGCGGGCCGCTCGGTGGCGGTGTCGCCCACCGGCTGCCAGATGTCGAGCTTCAGGTCGATGGGCTGGCCGTCCCAGGTGGTGGTGGTCCGGTAGGTGATGTTCTCGGTCTCGGCGACCTGGTCGAACACCCGGTGGACGTAGCGCGTCCCCTCGGGCCAGTCGCAGCCCGCGCTGACCAGCAGCAGGACCAGGCCGACCACGAACGCGACCCGACGTCGCAATGCCCCCATGCCGATCTTCCCCCCGGTTCGATCAACCGCTGGGCAGAGCGTAGACGCGGGAGGCGTTGTCCCAGCTGGCCGTCGCCACCACCTCGACGCCGACGCCCATCGCGTCGGCCACCGCCGCGCCCACCAGCGGCACGTGGGCCGGCGTGTTGGGGCGACCCCGGTGCGGCACCGGTGCCAGGTAGGGGCTGTCGGTCTCGACCAGCACCCGGTCGAGCGGGCACAGCTTGGCGGCGGCCCGCAGGTCGTCGGCGGCCTTGAAGGTGACGATCCCGGAGAACGACAGGTAGGCGCCCCGGTCGAGGCAGGCCCGGGCCTCGTCGGGGCCGCCGGTGAAGCAGTGGAGCACCGTCCGCTCGGGCACCCCCGACTCGTCGAGGACGGCGAACGTGTCGTCCCAGGCGTCGCGGGTGTGGATCACCAGCGCCAGGTCGCGCTCCCGGGCCAGGGCGATCTGGGCGGCGAACATCGCCTGCTGGGCTTCCCGGGGCGAGTGCTCGTAGAAGTAGTCGAGGCCACACTCGCCCACGGCCACCACGTGGGGCCGGTTGGCGGGGTCGTCGAGCAGCTCGGCCAGGCCGTCGAGCCCGTGGCGGGCCTCGTGGGGGTGGAGGCCGACCGTCGCCCACACCACGCCGGGATGGCGGCGGGCGGCCGCGATCGCGTCCCGGGAGCGGGCCACGTCGGTGCCGACCGACACCAGCCGCTCGACGCCGGCGGCCCAGGCGGCGTCGACCTGGGCGTCGACCCGATCGGCGTGCGGGACGTCGTCGTCGTCCCACCCGAGGTGGCAGTGGTTGTCGGTCCAGCGCAACGCAACGGTCACACTCTGCACGCTACTGCTGCCCAGGTCGGGCAGGATTCGCAGCGGTTCTCCTGGTGGGTGCCGCGCGCGTTCAGTAGTGTTTCTTGCCTTCCCGCTTCCACGGCTGGGAGTGCTTCGGGCGACATGGAGGGATTCTGACGACTGCGCGGCGCGCCACGAACGATCCCCGGCTGCCCCGTCGTCGTCCTCCGCGCGGCGCCGGCCGTGGTGGCGACCCCGGCGACGGCGGCCGCTCCGAGCCTCCGTGGGACGACCCGTCGGCCCCCGGCTTCGGCGACGAGCCCTACGACGACGACGAGCGCAGCTACCGGCCCGGCCAGCGTCGTTGGGGTGACCCTGCCCCCGACCAGCAGCGCTGGGACGACCCGACACCCGCACCGGACCAAGGTTGGGACGACCCCGCACCCGGCGCACCGGGCCAGGGTTGGGATGCCACCGACCCCGCCGCCGGCCAGTCGCGCTGGGACCCTCCGGCCGAGGCCGGCCCCGGCGCCGGGATCGGCCGACGCGACTGGGACGCCCCCGGGCCCGACACCGGCGAGTACCGCTGGGACGAAGCCGCTCCGGGCCCCGCGTCGAGCCCCACGGGTCGGCGCGCCTGGGACGACCCCGCCCCCGACACGTCGGAGCACCGCTGGGACCCGGCACCCCGCGCCACCGGCGCCACGCCGTCGTTCCTGAGCCCCGGCTACGACCCGGACCCCCCGGGGTACGCGCCCCGGCGCCCCCACCAGTCGCCCTACGACCCGGGGCTCGACCCGACCGGGCCCCTGGCACCCCCGCGGCCCTCCTACGACCCCGAACCCGGCTACGGCGCCCCCGACCCGGGCTACGGCGACCCCCAGCCCGACTACGGCCAGGGCTACGCCGACCCGGACCAGACCCAGTACCAGCAGGCCTACGACACCGGCTACGACCAGGGCTACGAACCCCGCCTCGACCAGCCGCCCCCCGACCTGCCGCCCGACCCACGCCGGCCCGCCAAGGCCGACCGCGTGCCCGGCGACCTCGGCCCCAAGCTCCCCCACCTCCCCGGCCTGAACGGCCTCCGGGCCGTCGCCCTGCTGGCCGTCCTCGCCTACGCCCACGACGTCGACCTCCTGCAGGGCGGCTTCCTCGGGATCTCCAGCGTCTTCACGCTCTCCGGCTTCCTGATGGCCACCCTCGCCCTGGCCGAGTGGTCGCAGACGACCCAGCTGCTGTTCGGGCGCTTCTGGGACCGCCGGGCCCGCAACCTGGCGCCGCCCTACTTCGCCCTCCTGGCCGTGGTGGTGGCGCTGCAGACGGTCGTGCGGGTCGGCTCGGTGCCCACCTTCCGGGGCGACGTGTACGCCGCGCTCGGTTTCGTCACCAACTGGCGGCTCGCCTTCCCGTCGGAGGGCTTCGCCAGCAGCTTCGCCGAGCTCTCCGCATTGCGGCACCTCTGGCCGGTGGCCATCACCGCCCAGGTGTACCTGCTGTTCCCGCTGGTGTTCGTGGTGCTGATGCTCGTGACCGGCCGCCAGTGGCGCGCCTCGGGCTACGCGTTCGCCGCGCTGGCCGCGGCCAGCTTCGGCGCCGCCTGGATGCTGTCGGGCAACACCGAGGCCCGCCGCATCGCCTACTACGGCACCCACACCCGGGCAGGCGAGATCCTGGTGGGCGTGGTGCTGGCCTACGCGGTGCTCACGCCCGGCTTCCGCACCCTGCTCAGCCGGCCGCTGGTGATGAACGGCGTGCGCAACGGCGCCCCGGCGGCGCTGCTGGCACTGCTGGCCCTGTGGTTCCTGGTGCCGCTCGACAGTCCGTCGCTGTTCCACGGCGTCACCATCGTGAACGCCCTGCTCACCGGCTGGGTGATCCTGGCGGTGACGATGCCGGGGCCGGCCGCGTCGATCCTCGGCTTCGCCCCGCTGCGCCACCTGGGCGAGGTGAGCTACGCCGCCTACCTGTTCCACTGGCCGCTGTACCTGCTGCTCGACGAGGACCGCATCGGGTTCTCCGGGCCGCCGCTCTTCGGGGTCCGCCTGGCGGCCACCCTCGCCGCCGCGGTCGTCTCCTACTGGGTGATCCAGGGGCCGTTCCGCCTGCAGCTCAAGGTCAAGCCGACGATGGTGGCGGCCGGGCTGGTCACGTGCGCCGCGGTGCTCGCCGCCGCCGTCTTCGTCCTGCCCGTCAACCCGCCGGCCAACATCAGCCTGGCGATCGACGACGGCCAGGGCCCCGGCGACCTCGAGGTGGTGGAGCCGGCGGTCGGCGACGCCACGGCGCGGGTGCTGCTCGTGGGCGACGACACCGCCGGCAGCCTCACGTCCGGCTTCGCCGCCTGGAACCAGTCGCCGGAACACGAGGACCAGCAGTTCCTGGTCGACACCCACGTCACCGACAGCTGCCCGCTGGGCGGCTCGGGCCTGCGGGAGTCGCTGGGTCAGCGGGTGGAGGCGTCGCTCGACTGCGAGTCGTGGCGCCCCCGGCTGCCGAAGATGCTGGAGGCCGCCGACTACGACGTGATCGTGGTGGCCATGGGCGGCGCCGACCTGGGCGAGCGCAAGATCGGCCGCCAGTGGCAGCACCTGGGCGACCCGGCCTACGACGTGTGGATGGCCGAGCAGATCGACGGGCTCGCCGACGTGCTGGCGTCGAAGGGCGTGCCCGTGCTGTGGGCCACCTATCCCCACCTGCGGCTCACCGACCCCGACCAGGCGTCGAGCTCGTGGACCGACTTCGACGACAACGACCCGCACCGCGTCGACCGGCTCAACGAGCTGATCGAGTCGACGGTCGGCAACCGCGACCGCTTCGAGGTCGCCGACCTCGCCGCCTGGCTCTACGAGGTGCCCCGCGGCGAGTTCAACGAGGACATCCGGGTGGGGACGACGTTCACCGAGCCCGGGGCCCTGCAGACGGTCGAGACGTGGCTGGCGCCGAAGGTCCTGTCGGCCGCGGGCGCCGACACCGAGACCCCTGGCGCTTAGTCCCACTGGGCGCTGATGGCGCAGTTCCGGATGAGTCAGCTGATCGAGGCTCCGCCTGAGGCGGTGTGGCGTGAGCTGGCCGACCTCGCCGAACACGTCGAGTGGATGGCCGACGCCGAGTCGATCGAGTTCACCACCGAGCAGCGCCACGGCGTCGGCACCACGTTCGACTGCGCCACCCGCATCGGCCCGCTGCGCACCACCGACCGCATGGAGGTCACCCGCTGGCAGGAGGGCCGCGAGCTCGGCGTCCGGCACGTCGGCCTGGTGACCGGCGAGGGCGTCTTCACGCTGCGACCGGCGGATCCCGAGGGCCGTCGCACCCAGCTCGACTGGGTGGAGCGCCTGCGCTTCCCCTGGTACCTGGGCGGCCCGCTCGGCGGCCTGCTGGCCCGCCCGGTCCTCCGCTCGATCTGGCGCGGCAACCTCCGCCGCCTCGCCTCCCGGGTGGTCGAGCCCCGGCCCTAGGTCAGAGCGGGTTGGCGCCGAGGTAGAGGCAGCCGGCGAACAGGGCGGCGGCCCCGGCGACGCAGAGCACCGTGCCGAGGATCTTCCCCTGCGGCACCCGCTCCAGCTCGAACAGCAGCCAGCCGCCCACCAGTCCGGCGATCAGGCCGCCGATG
>DATHJB010000082.1 GCA_035316325.1 Acidimicrobiales bacterium | reverse complement strand
CTTCGCCGCCAACATCCGCCCGGGCACGATCCCGGGGTCGACCACGCCGGCATCGTGGGACGAGTTGGCCGGCGCGACGTTCCTGGGCGACTGGCTGTTCGTGAACATCCAGACCCCGGGCGTCACGTTCGCCATCACCGGACCCTGGCACAAGGGCCCGCTGGGGTAGGCCACTCGACGTCGCCCTCGCCGGGACACGGATCGGCGGGGGCGACGGACCGGGGTGGAGCCGAGCGTGGTTAGGCGTTGCCGCCGGCGGACTGGATGTTGGTGTTGACGGTCATGATGTCGTCGCTCATCATGCCGAGCCGTTCGATGGCGGTGTTGAGGGCCTGCTTGGTGGCGGGCCACTCTTCGTAGAAGCGGTGGGCGGCGGCGCCGTCGAAGTTGGCGGTGTTGAGCGAGTCGCCGTGCGAGATCAGCGTGTTGATGGCCTCGACCAGGCCCCCGCTGATGGTCCGCTTCATGGAGTCGATCGACTGGATCGCCTCGGGTGTCGAAGTGACAACGCCTTCCGCCATGGTTCGCCTCCACTCATGGGTCCGTACGCGCATGGTAGGGCAGGACACCAGGCCCGATCAGCGCGGCAAAGCCACCTGCACCAGCTCCGCCCGCCCGCTGTTGACGAGGTAGCCCCGCCCCGGCGTCATCGCCACCGGCGCCCGCCGCGGGACCTGGGTGCCCAGCAGCTCGCCGTCGTAGTCGACGTTGGGGACCAGCAGCACCCCGAGCTTCGAGCGCCGCAGATGCTTGGTCCAGTGGGTGTAGCCCTGCCGCAGGGTGTCGTTGCGGCCGGCGGCCACCATCAGGAGGTCGGCCCGGTCCGACACGGACAGCCGGGCCAGGGTGTCGCCCACGTCGTCGACGATGTCGGCGTCGTCGATCAACAGCAGGGTGGTGGCGGTGCTGGCCTCGAGCCGGGCGGTCAGCACCTCGCCGACGGTGGCCGGGGTGATCACGTCGTCCACCAGCTCGTGGCTCGACAGCGGCGACCGCGGCCCGGCGACGGCGAGCACCGACAGCCCCGGGTAGGCGCGGCGGCAGACGGCGGCGACCGTCAGCAGCGCCGTCGACTTCCCCGACCGGGCCGGCCCGGTGACCAGGGCGTGCTCGCCGGCGTAGGCCACCAGCGACGCCGGCTCCAGCGCCTCCTCGGTGATCCCGACCGGCACCACCCAGGGCCGTTGCCCGAGCTGGGCGTCGGCGCCGATCTCGGCCACCTTCAGCTGGGCCGTCAGGGCCTCCACCCGCAGGGGCCGACGGGTCGACGACGTCGTCGAGGTCGAGGTCGACGACGACGACTTCGGCGACGGCGACGCGGCCGCGATCCGGGCCGCAGCGGCTGCCACTCCCCCACGGGGACGGGCGATCTGCAGCACCTGCCCGGTGCCGCCGACCAGTGCCCGCCCGGGCACCATCGCCGGCACCGCCTGGGTGCGGATGCCGAAGGCCGTGTAGGCGTTGGGGTCGGACAGGCGGAGGGCCAGGCGCTGACGGGCGAGCGACGACAGCGACGTCGGGATGGCGTTGGGCCGGTCGGCGGTGATCACGGTGTACATCCGCACCTCGGGGCCGTCGGCGAACACCCGGGCCAGGGCGTCGAGCACGGCGTTGCCGGCCAGATCGGTGTACTCGGCGGCCAGGGCGCTCCAGCCGTCGATCATGGTGACGATCGTGGGCAGCTCGTTCACGGCGGCGACCCCCAGCGCCCGCCGACGCCCCAGCTCGTCGCGCAGCACCCGCACCAGCCGGGTCTGCCGCTCGCGCTCGGCGGCGGTGATCACCGCGGCGACGTGCGGCAGGGCGGCCAGGTCCTCCAGCTCGCGGGCGCCGATGTCGAGGACGTAGAGGTGCAGGTCGTCGGGGCCGTGGGTCTGCGCCAGCGCCAGGGCGAGACTGGCGAGGGTGGTGGTCGTGCCGCTGCCGCCCACCCCGTAGACCAGCAGGTTCCCGTCGCCTGGCACCCAGCCGACGGGGTACTGCGACTGGGCGTCGGGGTCGTCGGCGAGGGCGAGCGGCACGAACGCCGGGCCCTCGTGGGAGTCGGCCCGACGAGCGGCCCAGGCGATCAGCTCGTCGAGGTCGACGTCGGTGGGCAGCGGGTCGGGCCAGGGACGCCGGGGCGCCGGCCGGCCGCTGTCCTCGAACGCCCGACCGATGGTCGCCACCAGCACCGACAGGTCGGTCTCCCCGGCGTCACCGACGCCGTCGCCGTCGGTCGAGGACGGGGACACGGACGCGGTCGGTCGGGGTGGCGGCGGCGCCGGCGACCGGGGAGCAGGCCCGTAGACGAACGGCGCCACGTCGACCGGCACCAGCGCCTCGTCGCTGCGAACGCCGGTCGACAGCGCCGTCTGTATCGCCGCGACCTCGCCGGGGCCGAGGCGCACGTAGGCCCGACCCGGCAGGTTGCGGGGGATGGCCGCGGCGTCCGGCACCTCGACGATGTCGGCCGAGTCGCTGCGGTCCTGCACCCGGAGGGCGATGCGCAGGTTGGTGTTGGCCTTGATGCTCTCGCTGATCGCTCCCTGCGGCCGCTGGGTGGCCAGCAGCAGGTGGACGCCGAGGCTGCGGCCCCGCTGGGCGACCCCCACCAGAGCGTCGATGAAGTGGGGCAGCTCGGCCTTCAGCGTGGCGAACTCGTCGATGATGACCACCAGCCGGGGCAGCGGCTCACCTGCGCCTCCCGCCGGGCGGCGCAGGTAGTCGGCCAGGTCGGTGGCGCCGGCGGCCCGCAGCACCCGCTCCCGGTACTTCAGCTCGGCCTCGAGGCAGCGCAGCGCCCGCTCGGCCAGGTGCTCGTCGAGGTCGGTCACCAGCCCGACCGTGTGCGGCAGCCGGGCGCACTCGTCGAAGGCGGCGCCGCCCTTGAAGTCGATCAGCACGAACGTCAGGCGGTCGGGGTCGTGGTTGGCGGCGAGCCCGGCCACGATCGTGCGCAGCAGCTCCGACTTGCCCGCCCCGGTCGTGCCGCCCACCAGGCCGTGGGGCCCGTCGGCGACCAGGTCGATCGGGAACACGCCCGACTCGGCGATCCCCACCGGCGCCGCCAGCCGCCCCGGCGAGTGGCCCGCCTGCTTCCAGCGGGCCCGCACCAGCTCCGGCGTGCACTCCTCCAGGTCGAGCAGCGGCAGCAGGCGGATCGACGCCGGCAGCCCGGCGCCCACGAGGTCGAGCTCGGGGTCCTCGTAGCGGGCGAGCGTGCGGGCGCAGTCGCGGGCCACGTCGTCGGCCATCCCGCACACGACGAAGCCGTCCACCCGCTCGCCCCGCTGCGGCAGCGTGAGGTGGGCGCGGCCCTCGCTGCCGTCGAGATCCACGACCGTGGTGCACACCATCGGCAGGCGGTCGGCGCTGGCGGCGATCACGATGCCGGCGACCGGCCCGGCCTCGCCCCGCAGCAGGCTCCGGGTGGGGGCCCGGCGGCCGACGGTGAGCGACTCGTCGTCGACCACCACCAGCAGGGTCGGCCCGGTGGCCTGAGGTCCCGTCGACCCGGGGCGGGCGGCCCGCGGGTCCGACGACATCCGGGCTGCCTCCAGGCGCGCCTCGGCCATCCGGGTGGACAGGTCGCGGTCGGCCGACAGCATCCGGTCGACGCCGCTCGGCCCCCGGGTGTGGGGCAGCCACTTCGCCCAGTCCCACTCGCGGCCGGTCGCCCGGTCGGCCAGGACCATCGTGGGCAGGTCGGCGGGGCCGTGGAGGACGGCCGCCTGGCTCACGAGGGATCGGGCCAACGCCAGGGCCGCGGTGCGGTTGCCGACGATGCCCACCACACCGCCACCCGACAGGTCGACCGGGACTGCGGCCCGGGGCAGCGTGGCGGCCTCGTCGAGGACGTCGGTGACCTCGTCGGCGACCGGTGCCAGCGACGGCCGGGCGGCCACCGGCGGGCTCCAGCCGACGTCGCCCACCCCCGCCCGGAGCTGGAGGAACAGGGGGTGGTCGGGCCGTCGCTCCCAGAGGGTGGTGCTGGGCTGTTGCACCCGGCGCACGATCTCGGCGGGATCGGGGTGGGTGGCGCGTCGCCGGTCCCGCTCCTGGTCGGCCCGCTCGGCGAGCCGTTCCCGCAGCTCCTGCAGCTCCCGGCGGAACCGCTCCTTCTCGCTGCGCTCGCTCTTGCGGCCCTTGCGCTTGCCGTCGACGGCGTTGCCGATGGCCATCATCGGGCTCATCAGCACGAACAGCAGCGTCGCGGCCTGCTTCGTCGTCGCGAACATCACGCCGGCGAACAGCAGCGGCGTGAGGATGGCGACCATCGGGAACGCCGCCTTGCCGACGTTGGCGTTGACGGCCTTCGGGAGCGTGACCTCGGCGGGCGGCGGCGGCGGAGCGGTGCGGGGCGGGCGGTTGAAGGCGACGGTGCCGGCCGCGCCGGCGTCACGGTGGGGGTCGACGTCGGGGCGGTCGTGGACGGTGGGCCGGCGGACCTCCACGTCGACCGCGCCGAGCCGCAGCTGCCCACCCTCCGGCACGGTGACGGGCTCGAGGACGTGGCGCCCGTCGAGCGCGGTGCCGTTGTGCGAGCCGAGGTCCTGGACGGTCACCTGGCCGTCGCGGGTCACGGTCAGGCGGGCGTGGGGGCGCGACACCGAGCCGTGGTCGAGCACCACGTCGCACTCCTGGTTGCGCCCGACCAGCACCGCGCCCCGGGGCAATGGGTAGCGCCGCCCCGAGTCGATGCCGTTGACGACGACCAGCTCGGTGGGCGCCTGGCCCGGGGGCGGGGGCGGCGGGGGCGGGACCGGGCTGCCGGTCACCGGGCCGAGCTCGACGATCGCCCCCTCGTAGAGCCCCGCCTCCCGCAGCAGGCCGAGGTCGGGGTCGGCGAGGCGGCCGCCGACGAGCAGCGGACGCTCCCGGCCCTGGGGATCGAGGGCGCGGGCAAGATCCGCCACCGTTGCGGTGGGGTTGTTGATCCGCACGTCGAGGTCCCGGCGGCCCGCCCCGTCGTCGAAGACGATCTGCACCCCGGAACAGGCTACGCGCTCCCGGGGGCACGGTCGGCCCGGGGTCGGCGGGGTCGGCGGGGTCGGGGGCGTCGGGCGGTGACCTAGGATCGCGGGGCCATGGGTGGACCGCCGTGATCCCGGGCTACAGGAGCTTCGAGCTGCTGGGCCGCGGCGGCAGCGCCGACGTGTACCGGGCCTGGGAGGACTCCTTCCACCGGTACGTCGCCGTGAAGGTGCTGCGGGCCGGCGGTGCCGACGACCTGTTCGAGCGCGAGCGGGTGCTGCACGCCCGCCTGACCGGGCGGCGGCTGGCCGTGGTGGAGGTGTTCCACGCCGACGTGACCCAGGACGGCCGGCCCTACGTCACCATGCAGCTCTACGACGGGTCGGTGCACGACTGGCTGGCCAGGGAGGGCACCACGTTCACCGACGCCCAGGCCGTGGCCGTGCTGCTGCCGATCGCCGAGGCGGTGCAGGGCGCCCACGACCTCGACGTGGTGCACGGCGACATCAAGCCGGAGAACATCCTCCTGTCGGAGAACGGGCCGGGGCTGGCCGACTTCGGGGTGGCCAAGATGGCGCCTTCGGGGGCGGCGGCGGGCGGTGAGCCGGAGCGGCTGACCCTGCGGCACGCGGCGCCCGAGGTGCTCGACGGCGAGGCGCCGTCCCGCCTGAGCGACGTGTGGTCGTTGGGGTCGACGCTCTACACGATGCTGGCCGGCCGGGCGCCGTTCGAGCTGCGGCCGGGCGAGTCGCTGGCGGCGTTCCGGCACCGGGTCCGCTACGACGCGGCGCCGCCGATGCTCCGGGTGCTCCACCCCGGCCTGTGGGACACCATCGAGGCGGCCCTGACGAAGGACCCCGCGACCCGCCTCCCCTCCGCCCACGCGTTGCGAGACCGCCTCCAGGCCATCGCCCGCGGCCAACTCCCCACCCACCCCCCGACCCTCACCGCCGGCGCCACCGTCCTTCCCCCACCTGC
>DATHJB010000081.1 GCA_035316325.1 Acidimicrobiales bacterium | reverse complement strand
CGGGAGCGACGCGGAGCGCCCCGACCCGGACGGGTCGACCACGACGACCGGGGGCGATGCCGACCCCGCCGGCGTGCAGCGCTGCGACACCACCAGCCCGTTCTGCCAGGTCGACGCCGAGTCGCTGCCGTTCCAGGTGGTGCTCGAGCAGGGGATGAGCGGGCTCGGCATCGCCACCCTGGAGCTGACGTCGGTCGAGGACAACGTCGTCGGGCTGGTGGGCGTCGAGCCCGACGGCGACCGCCTGCCGGCCGAGGTCGGCGCCGGCGGGACCGTCTGGCTGCACAACCTGGTCGTCGGCAACGTCGCCGTCAGTGCCGACGAGTCGGTCGATCTGAGCCTGGAGCGCACGCCGCGCGACAACGTCGGCGTCGGAGGGCCGACCCCGCCGCCGGCCGACCCGGTGTTCGACCCGTCGTCGCGTTCACCCGCGTGCAACGGCACCTACCCCTACGACCCGGCCGCCCCGGTCTACGCCGGGCCCGGGCCGCACCCGCTGGGGCTGGAGCGGGTCCTCCTGCCGGGCGACGGCCCCGACACGTACCGGATCCAGGACAACGGCCTGGGCGGCAGCCTGGGGCCGTGGCTCTCGGCGACGGATCCCGACAGCGACGGCATCTACACGGGAGCGCAGCTCCTGCTCTGCTACCAGGTGGCCACCGACGCCGCGGCCGCCCCGGTCGGCGCGTGCGAGTACCCCGAGACCGACACCCAGGACTTCGCCCGGCTCGACGTCGTGCCCGCCACCTACGTCTTCGCGGTCTACGAGGCGAAGACCGGCGCCTTCGTCGAGACGTTCACGATCCCCGGCACGGCCACCCCCGCCGACTCCTGCCCCGAGCTCATCGTCTTCACCGACCAGACCCAGGTCGCACAGGGCGTCGACACCACCGCCCTGCTGGACCGCCTCCGCCCCCGCATCGAGGCCCCTGCCTGACCCCGGGAGTCAGCCGGCGAGCTGCTGCGACATCAGGGCCGTCGCCCACTGCTGGAAGCGGTCGACGGGCCAGGCCCGGCGCCTCCGCATCGCCGACAGCCAGCTGACGACGCGGCTCAGGCGTGGCGGGTGAGCTCGACCGAGACGGCCGGTGTCGTCGACGGCGCCCCGCTGAAGATGCCCTTCAGTGGGGGGACGTCGCCGTAGTCGCGCCCGCGGGCGACGAGCACGTGGCGCTCGCCGACGGCGACGGCGTTCGTGGGATCGAACGGCCACCATGCGCCGGTCCACGCCTCACACCAGGCGTGGCTCTCGCCGTGCACCGTCTCGCCGATCGGGGCATCGGCCTGGGGGTGGAAGTACCCGGACGCGTACCGGGCCGGGATGCCCATGCTGCGCAACAGCGCGCTCGCCAGGTGGACGAAGTCCTGGCACACGCCCCGGCCGCTCCGCCACGCCTCCGCCGCCGAGGTCGAGACGCTCGTGGCGCCCCGTTCGTAGACGAGCGCCGCCCGCACCCAGTCGCCGACGAGCTCGAGCGCCTCGTGCGGTGTGGACGCCTCCTTCCGGAGGGTCGTGCCGATCGCGTCGAGCCCCTGGTCGACCGCCGTCGACGCGAGGTACTCGAAGTACGCCTCCCCGACCGCGGCATCGTCGAGCTCGGCCCAGCTGATCGTCGGCCGGTCGGTCGGGTGGGCGGCGGCGGTCTCGACGATGGAGGATCCGACCACGACGAGCTCGCGATGGGGGACGTGGATGTCGAAGGCGTGGACGAGCGTCCCCCAGTAGTCCCAGTAGCTGACCGGGCGAGCGGACGGCGTGACCTCGATCCGGGCCTCGACCGTGACCTGACCACCGGTGGTCAGCGGCGTGACGCGCACCTCGTTGTACGACGTCACCACGTCGTGGGCGTAGCTGTAGGCGCTCGTGTGCCGGATGCCCAGTCGCCAGCTCATGCGCTCCACTCCAGCGGGGCGTTCTCGCCGAAGTAGCGCTCGGCGATCGCGGTGCCGGCGTCGAAGCAGTGCTGCTGCAGGCGGTAGAGGTGCCCGGGGAGATCGCGGGTGAGCTCGTCCACCGAACAGAACTCGAGCTCGGTCCGGGCCTGGCCCAGGCTGCGCCGGGCCGGATCCTGCAGGCCGGCGCGCCCGAAGGACGGGTCCAGGTCGGCGAGGCACTCCTCGGCGGCCCGCAAGGCGGAGAAGACCGAGCGCGGGAACAGCCGGTCGAGGACGAGGAACTCCGCCGCCAGGGAGACGTCGACGGCGCGTTGGTACGTGCGCAGGTAGGCCTCGTAGGCGCTGCAGGAGCGCAGGGTCGTCACCCAGCCCGCTTCGCCCCAGCTCTCACCGAACCGGGCGGACAGCAGGCGGGCGGTCATGTCGACGCGCTCCAGGCTCCGCCCGAGTCGCAGGAACCGCCATCCCTCGTCGCGGCTCATCGTCGACTCGGCCAGGCCGGCGAACATCGCGGCCCGCTCCTTGACCCACCGGAAGAAGGCGTAGGCGCCCTGCTCGTGGGGCACGGCAACCCCCGTGCGGAGGGCCTCGTGGGTGCGGTTCAGGCACTCCCACATCTCCGACGAGATCGCATCGCGGGCGCCCCGGGCGTTGCGCCAGGCCGCGGACATCGAGCCCACGATGGAGCCGGCGTAGTCGCCGTCGAACGCGAGGATGCGGGTGACGGCCGCGGGATCCGCAGCGACGGCTCGCTCGGCGCCGACGCCCATGACCTCGAGCAGCGCGGCGCACGCCGCGGCCTCGTCGACCCACCGGTCCTCGAGCAGCAGGTGGTAGTGCACGTCCAGGATCCGCGCCGTGTCCTCGGCGCGCTCCGTGTAGCGCCCGACCCAGTAGAGGGACTCGGCGATGCGGCTCAACACGGTGCGGCCCTCGACTGTTGCTGCTGTTGTTGCTGCTGGTGCTGTGCGGGCTGCGCCCCGTCGGAACCGGCAGGGGCCTCGGCCGGCGGCCGGGACCACACGGACCCGGGCTGACGCGCTCCGGCGGCCACGAGCCGCTCGAGTGCCGCACCCGACGGCGTCAGCACCCACGTGTCCTTCGAACCGCCGCCCTGGCTCGAGTTCACCACGAGGCTCCCCTCCGGTAGCGCGACCCCCGTGAGGCCGCCCGGTGCCACCCAGAGACGGTTCCCGTCGTTGACCGCGAAGGGCCGGAGGTCCACGTGACGAGGGGCGAACCCGCCGCCCGTGTGCGTCGGCGAGGTGGAGAGCTGCACGACCTCCTGGGCGATCCACCCGCGTGGGTTCTCGAGCAGCTGGCGCCGCGTCCGTTCGATCTGCTCGTCGGACGCCGCAGGGCCGACCACGATGCCGTAGCCGCCGGATCCGTCGACCGGTTTGATCACCAGCTCGTCGAGCCGGTCCAGGACGTCGGCCCGCTGGTCGGGGTCGCGCATGTCGAAGGTGTCGACGTTGGCGAGGATCGGCTCCTCGGCCAGGTAGTACCGGATCAGGTCCGGGACGTAGCGGTACAGCGCCTTGTCGTCGGCGACGCCGTTGCCGACCGCGTTGGCGATCGTGACGTTCCCCAGACGGGCCGCGTTCACGATCCCGGCGCAGCCCAGCACGGAGTCCGGGCGGAACTGGAGCGGGTCGAGGAACTCGTCGTCGATCCGCCGGTAGACGACGTCCACGCGCTGCCGGCCGGACGTGCTGCGCATGAAGACCACGCCGTCGCGGCACACGAGGTCGCGGCCCTCGACGAGGGCGATGCCCATCTGCCTCGCCAGGAAGGCGTGCTCGAAGTACGCGGCGTTGTGGACGCCCGGCGTCAGCACGACCACCGTGGGATCCGCTCGACCACCCGGCGCGGCCGCCCGCAACGCCTCGAGCAGGTGCGCCGGATAGTCGGCCACGGGCCTCACGCGCTGCATGGCGAACAGCTCGGGGAACACGTGGGTCATCGCGCGGCGGTTCTCGATGACGTAGGAGATCCCCGACGGCGTGCGGAGGTTGTCCTCGAGCACGCGGTAGCGGCCCTGGACGTCGCGCACGAGGTCGATCCCCGCGACGTGGATCCGGACGCCGTTCGCGGGCCGGAACCCGGCGACCTCCCGTCGCAGCTGGGTCGAGGAGAGCAGCAGCGACCGGGGGACGACCCCGTCCGCCAGCACCCGCGCGGCGCCGTAGAGGTCGTCGAGGAACGCCTCGAGGGCCATCACACGCTGCGCCACGCCCGACTCGATGACCTTCCACTCCGCCGCCGAGATGATCCGGGGGAGCAGGTCGAGCGGGAACGGCCGCTCCTCACCGGACAGCGAGAACGTGATCCCCTGGTCCCGGAAGCTGCGATCCCGAGCGATGCAGCGCTCGCGGAAGTCCTCCGCGGTGAGCGCTCCGAGGGCGGCGTGCACGACGCCGTAGTGCGGGCGGGTCACGCCCCGCTCCTCGAACATCTCGTCCCAGGCTCGACCGCTCGGCTCGTAGGAGTCGAAGTCGAACAGAGCCATCGCCCCGTCTGTAGCCGAGCGATGTTTCCCCTTGATTTCGGGGCTCTTGCTCTTCACGCTGCATTCATACCCGCGCCCAACCGCGGATACCTCGCTACAGGAGGGTGAGCCTGTGCTGGTACGGGTCGGTTGCTCCTTCGTGCATGCCGCGACCGCGCCGGTTCACGCGATTCTGCAGGTCGAGCCCCGGCGCGACGCGGTCGGCGCTGTCGTCGACGATGCCTGGGACAACGACCCGCCGACCACCGGCACCACCTACGTCGACCTCTACGGCAATCTCTGCCGCCGGCTGACGATCCCGGACGGGCGCTCCTCGCTCAGCTACGACGCACTGGTGGAGGTCGACGACTCGCCCGATCCGGTCCGGGCGGGTGCCCAGGAGGTCGCCGCCGACGAGCTACCCGCCGATGCGCTCGTCTTCACGCTGCCGAGCCGGTACTGCCCGTCCGACGAGCTGGCCGACGCGGCCTGGGCGCTCTTCGGGTCGACGAGCCCGGGGTGGAACCGGGTCCAGGCGATCTGCGACTGGGTGCACGATGCGATCCGCTACGACCCCGCCAGCAGCACACGGCTCACGACCGCGGTCAACGTGTACGAGGAACGGGCCGGCGTCTGCCGTGACTTCGCCCACCTGGCGGTCACGTTCTGCCGGGCGTTCAGCATCCCGGCCCGCTACGCCTTCGGCTACCTACCCGACATCGGGGTGCCGCCTCCCGACGACCCCATGGACTTCTGCGCCTGGATGGAGGTGCTCCTGGACGACCGCTGGTGGACCTTCGACCCCCGCAACAACGTCCCCCGGGTGGGCCGTGTGCTCATCGGCCGAGGACGTGACGCGCTCGACGTCGCCATGATCACCGCGTTCGGCGACGCCCGGCTCGAGACGATGGCCGTGCACGCCGACCAGGCCGACCAGGCCGACGAGGCCGACGAGGCCGTGACGTGACCCTGCTCGCCGAGACGACCACCAGCCGTTCGCTCGTGCTCGACCAGGACATCCGCTACGAGTTCGCGGCACCGGTCGAGCGGCTGCGCCAACGTCTGATCGTCGTCCCGCCACCCGTCCACGGAGCGCAGCGCCGCATCGACTGGTCGCTCACCGTCACCGGCGTGGACGGCATCGTGCGCCGCACGCGCACGGACCGGTTCGGCAACGTCGTGATCGACGTCGGAGCCCCACGCGTCGAACGCTGGATCCGGTTCGCCGTCGAGGTGGAGGTCGAACGGGTGGCCTCGCACGAGCCGCACACGATCGCGGTCGACCCCCGCTTCCTCCGGCCCACCCCGCTGACCAGGGCTGACGCTCGCATCCGCAACCTCGTCGGCCCCGGCGCGGGACCGGCCGACATCTGCGCCCGGGTGCGTCGCTCGCTCACCTACGAGTGGGGGATCACGGACGTCGGGACCAGCGCCGCGGCGGCCATCCACGGCGGTCGAGGCGTCTGCCAGGACTTCGCCCACGTCATGATCGCCGCGTGCCGAGACGCCGGGATCGCCGCCCGCTACGTCTCCGGGCACCTCGTGGGTGAGGGTGGCAGCCATGCCTGGGTCGAGACGCTGCTCCCCCTCCCGGCCCGCCCGGGAGAGTGGGTCGTGGAGGCCTGGGACCCGACCCACGATCAGCCCGCGGGCGACGGGTACGTGACGATCGCCGTCGGCCGCGACTACGCCGACGTGGCGCCACTGTCCGGCACCTTCGTCGCCACCACCCCCACCAGCCACCTGTCCGTCCGCAAGCGCCTGGGTCAGGCCGCTTAGCTCAGGGACCGGGGAAGGCCGCGAGCAGGTCGTCCCGCTCCAGGGGCCCGGTGATCCGGACGTCGTCCTCGGGACGGTTCCGGCCGAAGACCAGTCGGAGGAGGGCCTCGCCGGAGGTCCCGATCGTGCTCTCGGCCTGCTGGCCGTCGACGCACGGTGCGATCGCCGCGGCCTCGCCGACGGTCAGGTCCCAACACTCGTCGCGGTCGGTCACGTCGACACGGGCCTGGAACGGGCGGTCCGAGCCGCGCCCGGCACGACCGACGATGAGCGGCACCTGGGGAACGAGCAGGTCGACCGCGGCGGGCGGCACGACGGCGGAGGGGTCGAGCGCGACCTCGACGTCCCACGTGTGGATGGCGTGCTCGGTCAGACGGAGCTGCTGGACGTACCCGGCCACGTCGACGACGAAGGCGCCGTCGAACAGCGAGATCTCCAGGTCCGAGAGGTCGTCGTCGCTCAGCGACTCGAGGTGGGCGACGTGGCGCTCCACCGCGGCTGCGCTCTGCTCCCGCTGCTCGGTGGGTGACAGGGCGTTCCAGCGGTCCCACACCTCGGGGAAGCCGGCCCGGTCGGGCTCGGGCTTCCCCTCACGCGCCGCGACCAGGAACGGGTCGAGCAGCTCCGCCTGGCTGCCGAGGTGCGACAGGACGTCCGCGATCGTCCACTCGCTGGCGAACGACCCCCGCTCGAGCTCGTCGGGCTCCAACGGGACCACGAGGCTCTGCAGCCGGTCGTGGGACGAGCGGAGGACCGAGATGGCACGTCGAGCAGAAGAG